>JALZKQ010000044.1 GCA_030859165.1 Actinomycetota bacterium | reverse complement strand
CCGCCGGCCCAGCAGCTCGCGCAGGAGCCGCTCGGTCTGCTCCGACACCCGCGGCGCCCGGCCGTGGACTGACATCGAGCGCGTCATCTCCTCCGCCACGGCTTCGACGTCGCGTCGCCCACCGAAGGACCCAGCGAGGCGCAACGCGTCGCGCCACAGGTCCTCGGCGGCCGGGGCGACCCTGAGGCCGGCACGCAGCGCGTCTCGTGCGCCCTTGCCGTCGTCGCGTCGGGCGCACAGCGCGGCAAGTCGCCGGGCCGCCAGCACGACGACAATGGTGGCGACGGTGTCGGTGTCGTGGTGCGCCAGCCAGGCGTAGCGCCCGGGCGGCAGGTCCGACCAGGGGGTACCCCGGACCAGGCCGACGGCGGCCGTCAGCGTGGCGACCTCGTCGACGTCTCGCTGCCCGGTCCGGTTCAGCAGGGCGACGAAGGCGTCCCAGTCCAGGCGCACGTCCCCGCGGCGCACCGACAGCCGGTCCGGCGAAACCGCGAGACGATCCGCACCGTCGCTGCTGCGACCCAGCCAGGCGCCGGCCTCCTGCAGCGCGCTGCGACGTTCGCCGTCGTCCACGCCGTCGGGCCAGACGGCTTCGGTGAGCTCCTCGTGCGTGATGCCGTCGGGGTGCAGGGCGATGTACACGACGAGCTCGGTCAGCAGGTCACGGCGGCCGACTTGGATCGGCCCGTGGGCGTCCACCGCGACACCCCCCAGGACACCGATCTCCACCTCGTGATGGCTCTGCGGGTCCAGCACCCGCTCGGGCACGCTGAGCTCCGGCACGACGTCTCGTAGGTCAAGGCCCGCGACGTCGACATCCACCGGCTCGCGGGCAGCCTCGAACAGCGACGTCAACGTCTGCGCGGCCGAGACCGACAGGCGCTGGGAGCGTACGTCGATGCCCAGCGGACCGTTCCAGAGCCGGCCGTCGGGTGACACGACCAGGCGCAAGGCGGCCTGCGCCACGTTCCCGACGACCACGACGCAGACGCTGGCATCCGCACGGGCCGCCAGCGCGTCGAGCCTGGCCACGACATCCGGTGCCGGCACCCCCGAGAGCAGGACGAGGCGGGCGGTCCAGTCCGGCGAGCCCGGCTCTACCAGGCGACCGGCCCGTACGCTCGTGACGCCGTGCCGCCGACATGCCCGACGCTGGGCGTCGGCCTGCCCCTCGAGCCGCTCGAGCAGCGGTGCGATGTCGGTGACCCGGTGCAGCGCGCGTGGGGCCACGGCGGTGGGGACCTCGGCGAAGCCCACCAACGTGACGTCGCGCTGGTCGGCCCACGCGTGCAGCGCGGCGTCCACCGCCCACGACAGCGCCACCCCCCGTGCCATCGTGTCGTCGCCACCGAGGCTGATCACACCGGACGCCGACTCGAGGTCCCACGCCAGGGCGGCACCCCGGCCGGTTCGACCGAGTACCACCAGTGCCGGGTGCAACGCCGGCCCTTCGGGCGTGAGTCGCTGCAGGTCCGCACGCCGGATGCTCCAGGTCTGACCGGCGGCCCCGAGGTTCCACGGGGAACGCGGCGTCAGGCCGTGGGCCGCGTCGAACGTCAGCGTCACCGTCTGCGCATCGGCGAGCACGCGCAGCAGGGCAGGAGCACCGGGAGCCCCGTCGGGTGCGGACGTCAGCGTCGCACCGTAGCCCCGCAGGACGTGCTCCAGCAGCCTCGCGGTCGCCGGGTCCGCCTCACGACGCAGCCGGTGCTCGGCGCGCACGGTGTCCTCGGCGTTCGCGGTGGCGCGCCACGACAGGCTGCCGCCGGTACGGCTGCGCCGCAGGGCGTCCACCGCGGCTGCGGCGAGGGAGCCACCCTCCACGCCGAAGACCGTGGGTGTCCGGCCCCCGAGATGACCGTCGACCGTCGCGGCAGCCGGGGCGGTGTCGTCCGCGACCGGGTCGATCGGCGCGCTCGCCCGCAGCCCCGGGCCTTCGGCGTCGTGCGGTAGCCGTAGCATCCAGCCGGCCTGCACCAGGTCGAGGCTGGACAGGGTGCGTCCGTCGGCCTGCACGACACCGCGGTTGAGCTCGAGGATCTCCCGGTGGCGCAGGCCGGTCCCCAAGAAGCGCTCGGAGATGTCCCACAGGGTCTCGAAGTTCCGACCCGCCGGCGGACTGACCTCGTAGTACTTCACCGGCGCCCCTGTCGGTGCAGTCACCGCCTCACGTGCTGACGACGTCGAGGGGGTGACGTGATGGCGACGGTTCGGCACCGGCTGGTGCCCCGGGGCCGGGGCCGGCTGGGCTGCCGCCTGCGGTGGCGCCCGAGCGCTGCGGGGACGTGGCGCGGAGGGGGCTGGGCGCAGGCCGGACAGGCCGTTGACGATCCAGCGCGCGAGCGGCTGGGTGCCGGTCGCGCCGCCCGGCACGGGCCGCGCGAGACCCCCTCGCCCGCGCTCGCTGACGACCTCGGTCACCAGGCACACCACGAGGTGCAGCCACACGAGCCAGCCAGCAACGGCGCAGATCTGGGCGATCGTCGCGCCGGTCAGGGGCTGTTGCAGCCAGGACATGCTCGGCGTCGAGGTCGGCAACGGGTTGTCGACGAGCACCAGCAGGGCCGCAGGCACCGCGATGACGGTGAGCAGCAGGGCGAGGATCGCGGCTGCACCGTACCCGACCGCGATGCGTCTGGTGCTGGTGCCGGGGAGTCGAGCCGCCCCGGCGATGTCCTTAGTCGGCGCCACCTACGGCCGGGGATTTCCGACGAGGCCGGGGATCTCGGTCACCGGGATAGCCTGCTGGACGACCATGTCGTGCTCGCCCAGCGACTCGACGGCGTCGCCGGTCTGCATCTCGGCACTCCAGGTCACGGTGATGGTCATGATGAACACCGGGACCGGGAAGTCCTCCGCGCCCTCGGGCATCGGGATCTCCTCGGACAGCTCCTCGGCGGCCGCGCTGGAGTGCTCGAAGCGGAAGTAGCACTCAGTGTCCTGGCCGCCCGGGTACTGCGATCCGGGCAACGGGTCGGCTTCGAAGTCGTACAGCGGCGGGTCGGCCCCGCAGTCCTTGTCCGGCATACCCTTGATGTTGGCGTCGATCACGACACCCGAGGCCTCGGCCCGCGCCTGGGTGGTGCCGGACCCGATCTCGATGAAGGGGTCGCCGTTCTCGTCGTCGGCCGGCGTACCCGGGCCACGCGCCACCTCGTAGCTGCCGTCCTTCTGCAACGTCATCCAGCGGAACTGGAAGAACGTGTACTGGTTCACGCGGACCACGTGGGACGGACGGGCCGCGGTGAACGGGATCGGGTACCCGCTGTACTCGATCCGTCGCCAGATCCGACGCTCGGCCTCGGAGAGACTCCCGTACGTGATCGGGTCGGTGCCCTCCTCCACGAAGTCGAACGACAGCTGCACGGTGACGTCCTCGCCCCCGGTGATCGTGTCGACGTCGACGCCGCTGAGGCAGGACATCATCCAGTACTCGCCCGCGGAACCGTCTGGGTTCACCGGTGGCTTCATGCCGTCCGGGATGCGACTGTGCATGCACGGCTGCAGGGCAGCGCCGCCGAGGAGCTGGGCGATCGTCGCGATCGTCGCGCCGCCCTCGGCGGCCAGGCAGTACAGGTTGATGCCACTGCCGTTGGCCACACCGGAGCAGGAACCGGAGCTGCCGACGCCGCTCTCGTCCGCCTGCGACGACGACGTCCCCGCCACCATGCTGCTCGCGATCAGAGCGGCACCCAAGCCGATGCGCTGGATCCATCTCCGGGCCTTCACGGTGCCTCCTCGTCACAGGCGAAACGCCCACGCGCCTCGTCCACCACCCACCACTGCTGCTGCACGAACGTCATTGTCACACTGCGCGGGGTCCACTGCTGTGGCGTCGGCCGCAGCGGCTCCCCCGTCCGCTCGTCCACGAACGTCACCGACGGAGCCCAGAGGCAGACCTCCGCGACGGCTGCGGCGCCCCGGTCCTCCAGACCCACAAGATAGGCCAGCGTGGTGTCGGCGACGGTCGCTCCCTGGTCCTTGGCCCGTGCCGCCAGGGCGCGGCGGTCGTCCATCTGCTGCGCCGAGGTGCTGTCGAAGAACAGCGGGGAGGTGACCTTGCTCCGGACCGTCTGGCCCACCGCGGCGAGATAGCGCTGCAGCGGTCGGCTGCGCTCGTCGCCCGCCCATCGCCCCAGGTCCAGGTCGAGGCCGCGGCCCGTCGTCGCAGGCGTCGCGCGCTGCGTCGCCCCCTGTGCCGACTCGGGAGCCTCCTGTTCCGACTCGGGCGCCGGCTGGTCCGTCGGGCGCTCGGCCAGGTCCAGCGACTCAGACGGCCCGTCGTCGCTGCACGCGGCGGCGAGCAGCACCACCGTGAGCAGGCACGCCGGTTTGCTCCCCCAGTGGTTGCACATCAGCCGCATATCGGACACTTCCCGACCACAGTGGGAGGAAAGGTGCCGCTGGGCGTCTCCGCCGGCCAGCGGTTGCGGGACCAGCACCTCCGGTCGCGTCTCATGGCTTGCCCGGCGGATCGCTCGGCGGATCGCTCGGCGGATCGGTGGGCGGATCGCTCGGCGGATCGGTGGGCGGATCGCTCGGCGGATCGGTGGGTGGATCGGTGGGCGGATCGGTGGGCGGATCGGTGGGCGGATCGCTCGGCGGCGGGAGCGGGCAGTACGGCAGCTCACCCTCCGGCGGCGCGGGCAGCTCGGGTGGGCCACCACCCGGTGGGTCGTCCGGGATCAGCCCCGGCGGGATGTCCTGGCAGGTGGGAAGGTCGGTCGGGACAACGGGTGGCGCGGTGCCGATGCCCGGGTTGACGAGGCTCTCGTCCACCACCGGCTCGATGCTGGGCAGCTCGCCGAGGATCGCCTCGTCGATACCCTCCACGGGGAACGCGGTCGCAGACTCGGTCACCTCGACGCCGCTGTTGCCGGTGAGCATGTCCAGCAGGATCGGGTCGTACTTCACGACCGCCTCCACCGTGACGGAGGCGATCGTGGCGTCCTGGGTCACCGGTTCGATGTCGACCAACGCACAGCTGACCACGTCGTCGTCGACCGAGGTGGCCTCCGCGCAGTAGTCCACGACTGCCTGCTCGGCTCGGTCGGGGACCAGGGTGACGAGCCCCTGCGTGGGGTCGATCTGCTGGACCGCGGAGCGTGCGGCCTCCTCGGCGACGGCGACGGCACGGCCCGCGGTGGCCAGCTGTCGCGAGCCGTCGATCACCAGTCCGGCCAGCAGCAGCAGCGTGGCGGCGATGATCGCCACGAACGGGGTGAACGAGCCTCGCTCCGGGCGGCGCGGGTGCAGGAGTCGCATCAGTAGTACCCCCGTAGCGAGTCCAGCGGCGACACGAAGGCCGAGGTGATCGGGTCGATGTCGGGGAACGGGAAGAACGTGACCTCGCCGAGGTCGATGTCGCAGGTCACGGTCACCGTGACCATCGTGAGGGGTTCGCCGCTCAGGACCGGTGGCACGTCGAACTCGCCGGTCGACGTGCTCATCGCGAAGGTGTCGTCGTTGCGGCACTCGGTGACCGTTCCCCCCAGCACGTCGTCGACGGCGCTGGCCGCCTTGGTCTGCGCCTCCTGCATGCTCCGGGCCTGGGTCGCGACCCGGACCCCGTCGCGCGATGCCTGGTCGACCAGCTGCTCGGTGTGGGCGTACACCCCGAGGGCGTACAGCAGCGTGATGTAGCCGATGAGCAGGGGTGCCAGGATGACCAGCTCGAGCGAGGCTCCGGCCCGCTCGTCGCGGGCCCGGCCGCCGGTGGGGTACGTCATGCCTGCTCCCCCGTGTCCGGCTCGAACAGCTCGACCTCGACGCTGACGGTCTCGGTGACCGTGGTGGGGAAGAAGGGCACCAGGTCGACATATCCGCCGCTCACCGAGACGGTCACCCGTCCGTCCACCACCCCGCTGACCGTGGCCTCGACGTCGGTCAGGATGCCGAGCTCGTCGGCGTACCTCTCGGCGGTCTCGACGGCGATGGCCCGGAACTCCGCCGGCTCGTCGAGGGTGCCCGAGATCCGCATGACCGAGGCTCCCTCGCGGGCGGCCGTGACGGCCACGTTGCGAGCGAACAGCCACAGGCCGATCTCGACGATGCTGAAGATGACGAGCAGGAAGACGGGCACGACGATGGACATCTCGAGCGCGCTCGCGCCCCGGTCCGTACGCCGTGGTCTCATCGTGCCTGCGTCCCCTCGATCGTCGTACCGGCCGTGGTCCGGCTCAGAGGTCGGTGCCGCCGTCGAGCTCGTCGGTGGACTCCTCGACCCGGGTGCGGATCTCGTTGGCGACGAAGATCGCGATCCCGACGATGATGGCCGAGATGATGGCCCACTCCAGCGCCGAGGCACCGAGCTCGTTGCGGCCCTCACGCCGAGCTCGCTCGGCGCGGCCGCGGACGTAGCCGAGCAGGATCTGCGCCAGCTGCATGTGCTTCACGATGTGCTCCTTGGGTGTGGTGGTTTCGGGACGACCCCTGCTTGGACGGCGTCCGCGGCATGACGGTTCACAGCTGCGCGATCGCAGGATAGGTGAGGAACAACAGGAACGAGATGGCGATGAGAATCTGCGCCAGCAGCATGGACTGGGAGTTCTCACCGGCCATCCCCTCGACATCGGCGAGCTCCTTGCGCCGCATGCTCTCGGCGCGAGCCATCAACGAGTTGCGGATCTTCGCCCCCTCGTCCCCGGCGAGGGCCAGTGCGGAGGCCAGGTCGCGCAGCTCCTCGATCCCGAGGTCACGACCCAGCGCGGCGATCCCCTCCCAGGGCGTGTGCCCGACGATGCGCGCGTTGCTGAGCGCTTGCCGGATCCGGACCATGGCCCAGTGCTCACCGATGCTCGAGGCCGCCATCAGCGCCTCGGGCAGCCCGCGACCACCAGCCAGGTTCATGGCCACCAGGTCCAGGAAGGAACCCATCACGTGACGGAAGTCGCGTCGTCGCCGCTCGGCCTCGCGCTTGAGCTGGGCGTCGGGCAACGTGAAGAAGAGCGCCCCGGCGACCAGGCCGGAGAACGCCGAGACGCCGAGACCGGCGAAGTCGGTCACGCGCAGGAGGACCGGGAACCAGATGAACCCGAACAGGCCGGCGAGCACCTTGGTCCCCATGTGCATGGTGAACGACCGGTTGAGCACCGAGAGGTCGGTGCGGGTGCGGTTGAACTGCCACCCACGTGCCAGCGCTTCCGCCTCAATCCGCCCGCCGATCGACATCTTCACCTGCTCGAGGCGACCGTCGGTGCGCCGACCGGCCGCGCTGGCGGTGAGGGCGTGGCGGGTCTTGCGGCCGGAGTCGATCCGGGCCAGCGTGGCGCCGATGCCGGGCCGTGGACGTACGAAGACCAGCACCAGCAGGACGAGTCCGACGCCGACGACGGCCCCGGAGAGCAGCTGCAGAGTCATGGCAGCGCCACCTTGTCCGCCGCCACCGGCGCGCCGCGGCCAGGACGGCCGTCGATCAGGAACCGCTCCGTCGTCGAGACGCCGGCGAGGCGGCGCAGCCACAGGATCCCGGTGGCGAACAGGACGACGACGATCGTGAGAGCGATCTGGCCCTCGAAGGTGCCGTACGGCGCGACGTAGGTGCCGTTGAAGACGATGAGGATGCCCGCGAAGGCCAGCGTCACCCCGACCACGATCTGGACGCTACGGCGCGTGCTCCGGCGGCTGCCCTCGACCCGGCGCCGCAGGTCGAGTTCCTCACGCGCCGACTCCGACAACGCCGTGAGAACCTCCCGCAGCCCGGGCCCGCGCAACCGGGCGTTGAGGATCAGCGCCGCGACGATGAGGTCGGCGGCGCTGTCGTCGAGGTCGTCGGAGAACTTCAGCAGGGCACTCGGCAACGGTTCGCGCACCCGCAGCCGGTCGACCAAGAGGTTCAGTGCCGGCCGGATCGATGGGGCGGCATTGACCGCCGTCGCCGGGATGGCCTGCTCGAGGCCGACGGCTCCGGCGATGGTGTCGCGCAGCGACTCGGTCCACGAGGCGAGTCCGTCCAGGCGGGTGATCGCGCGACGCTCCTGGGCGGATCCACCGAAGATCTTGGCCCACAACGCGGTGAGCAGCCCGAGGACGAGGCCCAGCACCGGCCACCCGGTGAGGACCAGCACGACCAGGCCTACCCCGACGCCGGCAAGGATGCGGACGGTGGACCGCTTCACGTTCGGCCCGCGTCCGGGAGTCACGGCGCCCCTGACCGGGATACCGGTGACGGCCAGGACCAGCAGCAGCAGGCCGACACCCACGGCGACGCCGGCACTGATCGCGAGCTCGGTACGGAACCCCTCGATCATCCGGCCCACCTGCCGTGGACGAGGGGGCGGTAGCCCTCCTCCTCCAGGTCGGCGATGCACGAGATCGGCGCGTGCGCAGCGGCGACCCCGTCGCCGTCCGGAGCGAAGACCTCGCTGGACAGCACCTGCCCGTCGTGACCGACGACCTCGCGGATGCTCTCGATCACGCGGCGCTGGGTGCCGCCGCTGGCGTAGTCGTTGCGCTTGCGGACGAACACCACGAAGTCCAGCGCACCGGCGATCAGCAGGTTGGTCGCCTCCAGTGGCAGCCGCTCACGGGCTTGGATGGCGTACGTCCCGATCCGGTTGAAGACCTCCATCGAGGAGTTCGAGTGGATCGTGGACAGGGAGCCGTCGTTGCCCTGGCTCATCGCGTTGAGCATCGTGACGATCTCGTCGCCGAGCACCTCGCCGACGATCACCCGGGACGGGTTCATCCGCAGGGACCGGCGTACCAGCTCGGCCATCTCGACGCCCCCGACGCCCTCGGAGTTGGCCAGCCGCTCCTCGAACGCCACGACGTTGGGGTGCAGGTCCTCGAACTCGCCGAGCCCCAGCTCGAGGGCCCGCTCCACCGTGACGAGACGCTCGTGCGGGGGAATCTCGTTGGCCAGTGCACGCAGCATCGTCGTCTTGCCGGCGTTCGTCGAGCCGGCGATCATCACGTTCTTGCGGGCGAGGACGGCCGCCTTGAGGAAAGCCCCGATGTCGTGGCTCATGGTCTGGTTGTCGATCAGCTCGTCGAGGAAGACCCGGCCGAGGCGAGCCTTGCGGATCGAGATCGACGGCCGGGCGCAGACGTTCATCACCGCCGACAGCCTCGAGCCGTCCGGGAGCCGCAGGTCCAGCAGCGGGTTGGCGGAGTCGAAGGGCCGGCTGGTCAGACCGGTGTGGGCCGCCAGGATCTGGATGAGCTCGACCAGCTCCTCGTCGTCGTCAGCGACCTGGGGCAGCCGCTCCTCGCGCCCGTCGCCGTATTGGACGAACACGTGGTCGCAGCCGTTGATGTCGATGTTCTCGACCTCGGGGTCCTCGAGCAGCGGCTGCAGGCGTCCGACGCCGAACAAGGCTGAGTGGATGGCCGAGGCGAGGCTGCCCTCCTCCTCCGCCGACACCGGCGTGTGCCCCTCGGCGATCTGGGAGCGGGCGTAGTCCTCGAGCACCTGGACGATCAGCGAGCGGGCGAACTCGCGCTCGTCCTCGACCGACATGGCCGAGACGCCGTTCATCTGGTCACGTCGGCGCTGGTCGTTCAGCCGGTCGGCGACCTGCACCCGCAGCTGACGCACGAGGTCGTGGTCGATCATCGTGGCTCACCGCCCGCCGAGGTCAGCGACGGCCCACCGCCGGCCGGAGGGACGGACTGCGGCGGCTTCTCCCAGCCCGGCCACGCCGAGCCCTGCGGTCCCGGCTCCTGGTCGGTCTCGGGCCGGACGAAGAACACCTCGGTCGCCGACGACAGCCCGGCCACGACCGGACGGGCCGACCTGACCAGCGCCGTGCGGTCGGCACGACCGTCCACCCGGCCGGCGAAGAAGCCGGCTCCCTTTCTGTCGCGTGCCAGCTGGTGCACGTCGGTCACCGGCGCCGCGGCCCGCCCGAGCGCGTCGCTGATCTCCTTGACCGGACGTCCGCGCCGGGGATGGGTGACGACGAGCACGTGGATGCGTGTCCCGTTGGTGCTCGCGGGGCGCAGCGTCGCCTCGAGTGCCAGGATCCGCTCCCGGAGGTGGACGACGTTGCTGGGCTGGTCGTCACAGACCATGACCAGGTCGCTGGCCGCCGCCAGCATGACGTTCTGCGGGGTGGCGGCCCCGAGCCTTCCGACGTCGGCGATGACGTCGTAGCCGGGGATCGCGGCGAGGATCGGACCGAGCTGGCCCCACTGATGGGCCAGGCCGGCCGACTGCTCGGGCACCCGGACGCCGACCAGCACGTCGAGGCCGCCGACCACCTGCTGGGTGTGCTCGGGCACCAGATCGGCGTGCAGGTTCTTGCGTCCGGCGGCCCCCAGGCTCAACAGACCGCGGTCGGGGTCCAGCGTGCCGCCGTCCGAAGCCGCCATGCGCGCGGCCACGTCGCCCCCGTGCGGGTCGCACTCGGCCACGATCACCGGGCGGGGCCACAGCGCACCCATCAGCAGCGCGGTGGTGGTGGCGCCCGGGGACCCCTTGGCGGAGGCGACGGCGATCAGGCCCATGACGATCTCAGCTCGTCTCGCTGCTTGGTCCGTCGTCGCCGGAACCGGTGCAGTCGACGGCGACGTTCTGTGGCACCTGGTCGACGCGACCCACGACCACGGCCTCGGCATCGATCGCCTCGGCGAGCGGGGCGATGCACTCAGCCGACACAGCGATGCTCAGCTGGGCCACGTCGTCGGCGCCCGAACCGATGCCGCCCTCGTCCCCCGGGGGCACGTGCGGCGAGCTGAGGGTCACGACGTACGTCATGGTCTTGCCCTCGTCATCCTGCGGCACGACGTTGATCGCGACCAGGGAGCCGCTCTCCAGGCTGCTCACCAGGGGTGAGTCCTCCACGGTGAGCCCGAGCTCCTGCTGACCGTCGGTGAGGCTGCCCTCCGGGCTGAGCATGGTCTCGAGCAGCACGGTTCCCGACACCAGGCGCGTCACGGCTCGCAGGTCTGCGAGATCCTCCAGGCGCGCGACGGAGATGGCTCCCTCGAAGTCCTCGGGCAGCTCGACCGACTCGAGGTCTCCCTCCGCGATCAGCTCCCCGGGGCCGATCTCGGCGCCGTCGCGCACCGCGAGGTACTCCGCGCGGTTGCCGGCCTGCAGTGCCAGCCACCCGCTGGCGAAGGCTCCACCGACGATCAGCAGGACAGCAAGGGCGGCGAGTGCCGGTCGGCGCTCCCGGGAGGAGGGCAGACGGGTGGAGGTCGAGCCGCCGGACGCACGACTGCCGGGAGACTTGCGGCTGTCCGCCATGGACGTCCTTTCGACGAGCGCTATGACGAGGCAGACAAAGAGCGCAGCGGGCCGGGCAGTCGCCCCCGTACTACCGGACCGCACCGAATTTACACCGGAAGGACGGTAGCTGACCAACTTGTCCCGGAATCGGTGAAGTCGGCAGGGGTGCCGACGCTTTCCTCCTCCTCGTTCTCCTGCTGCTGGCGGAACGCGCCGGTCACGCCCATCGCGGCCACGACCACTGCAGCGACGATGAGACCGACCAGGACGGCGGGCCATACCCGACGGTGCTCGCGCCAGGTGCGGGTCGAGCCGTGCAGCAGCGCCGATCGCAGCTGCCGGCGGCGCATGGCATCGGCCTCGAGGACGTACCGCTCGGCGTTGGGGGTGCGGAACACCGGGGTGCGAGCCGGCTCCTGACCCGGCGCGGCCGGCGTCGGCCAGGCATCTGCGGGGCGCTGGTCGGACATCAGCGCACGCCACCGGAGACGGCGACGGCCGCGGCGACCTCGAGCATCGCCGCTCGCGTCGCGGCGCTGACGGCGGACGGGTCGAAGGGCCGACCGGCACGCAGACTGGCGTCCGGGGGTACGACGATCACGCGAATCGGTCCCCTCGCCAGCTGCTGCGTGACCTCGCGGTGAACCCGGCGGTACGACTCGTCCTGGCTGCACACGACGACGTACACGGCGCGCTCGACGGCGAACGGGTCGATCCCGCGTAACCGGGTCGAGGCCATCTGCGCGGCTGCCAGACCCCAGTGACCGGCCGAGGTCACGATGACGGTCTGGTCGCTGCGTGCCAGCACGGCTGCGCTCGCCTGGCCGACGTCGTTGCCCACGTCGACCAGCGTGAAGGCGAAGTCCCGGCCAAGCCTGTCCAACAGCGAGGCGGCTTCGGTCCGCCGCAGCGGAGCCGCCCAGCCGACGCTGTCCACGACGCACAGACCGCCGGGAAACCGCCCGGGCTCCAGCTCGCTGCCGGGCTGCACGAGGTCCCGACCGTTCGGGGCCACCGGCTGTTCGCGCAGCTGCGCCAGCGACGTGGTCCCCGTGTGTACGTCGACAAGGACGCTCTGGTCGTCACGGACGGCCGCGAGCGCCATCCCGACCCCGAGCGCGACCGTCGTCGTACCGACACCGCCCTTGCCGGCGTGCAGGGCCACGACGCGACGCTCGCTCTGCCGGGTTCGTACCGCACCGAGCAGGAGCCGCTCGTTGCCCGCGGCCTCGGCTGCGTCAGGGGTCAGCAGACCGAAGGTGACCGCCTTGAGCCAGTGCCGGGCCTTGGGGGGGGTCGTGGCGCTGCCCACCCGGGCGAGCAGCTCCTCGACGGCATCAGGTGGACCGGGCCGAGGCGGTTGCCCCCAGCCGGACCCCGGTCCACGTTCGGCGGCCGACCGGTCCGCGATCGTCGACGCGGGGACGGGCACGGCGTACGAGGACCCCGCAGGGACGGGCGGCGCGGCGGCGAACTCCGGGCGCAACGGAACGACACTCCCACCGCCGGTGTGCGGCGGCCCGACGGACGAAACCGGAGGGCCGAGAGGCGCCGCTGCGCCGGGTGCACGCGCGGCGGCTGCCGACCGCAGTCCGAGCAGCGACGGGTCGATCCCCATCCGGGACAGGTCGCCGGCGACCTCCTGGGCCGAGGCACGCTGCTGCTCGGCGCGCTGCTCGGGGGTCTGCTCATCGTCAGCCATGCCGGCGGTCCCCACATCGGCCACTCACACGAATCCTCCGACGTACGCGTAGAGCCCCAGGGCTCCGAGGGCCACCACGATCATGTCCACGACGACGAGGAACTCCACGATGTTGAGCACCCGCTTGACGCGGGCGCGGGTGATCTCCGACATGGTGAGGGAGCTGATCGCGACGAGCAGCACAGCCGCGGCCGCTGCGACCGTCACCGACCAGGCCCGCAGGTCATCGACGTCATCGGCGAGCCGCACCAGCTGCAGCGCCAGCACGTACGCCCCGGCTGCGCGCAGCGCGACCATGTGGGGGACGCGGGAGAACACCCGTGAGCGCAGCAGCGCCACCAGGCCGACGCTCAGGGCCAGGTAGCGGTCCCAGTCGTTGCCGAAGGTCAGCACGGTGCACGACAGGGCCACCACCAGGCTGGCACCCAGCAGCCCACCGATCAGCAGGCCGTTGCTCTGCCGGTAGCGCGCGACCAAGGCCTCGTCGCTGAGCCGGCCCACGTGGCGGATGCGGTAGTCGGCGCTCGCGATTCCGCCGACCGCCAAGGTGAGCCGTGGGATGACGCCGGTGGCCAGGAGGGCCAGGACCGGCGCCGCCCGGGCCACGTGCAGCTCGTCGGTGCCGGTCAGCCCGACCACGCCGAGAGCGAGCGCACCAGCTGCAAGAACCCCGTACGCCGCGGCGAGAGCGGTGGCATGGACGGTGACCAGCCGGGCCGCCGCGACAGCCACCGCGGCCGACGAGGTCGCCACCAACAGGACCACCGGCGAGTCGAGCCCGGCGATCGCGCCGACGGCGAGACCCGACAGGTACGCCCACGCCGCCAGGACCACCGCGCAGGCCTGGGTGACCCAGGCAGTGGAGCGTTGGGCCGACCACGCCGTCAGTGCGAGGGCGGTCACCGTGGCGATCAGGGTGTTGACCACCCGGATCGTGACGTCCGCACCGAGAGCTTCCGCGTCGAGGAGCTGTACGACCGCGAGGACGGCCAGCGTCGTGGCGCCGGTGGCCAACGCGAAGGCGACCGTGGTCCGACTTCTCCACCACCCTCCTGCGGCGTCGACACTGTCCTCGATGGCGTCGCGCACGTCCTCGACCAGGGCCGGGCGGACGCTGGTGGCCCGCCCGCGCAGCTCGAGGATCTCGCCGTCCAGGACCCCCGCCTCCGCCAGGGTCTGGGTCAGCGGCAGCGGCGTGCCGCCCAGCCGCGCCAGACTCCACGTGGACGGGTCCCCCGCCCCCTCGCCGGCGACGCAGTAGCGCATGACCTGTGGCACGACGTCGGCGACGGGCAGCGTGCTGGGGAGCGCCAGATCGACCTTGCGGGTGCCGTTGACGACCGTGACCCGGCTGTAGGCGGTGAGCACGAACGATCCCCCCACTAGCGGGTGAGCGACCCGGCCGCCGCTCACGGACCACCGGCACGTGAACCCGGAGCCCGGTCGGAGCATATCGTTGACCCGACCTGCATCGCGGCACGCCGGCGATGACTGACGGACGGGGAACCCATGACGACGACGGTGATCCGCCGACCGGCCCGCATCGTGCCGCCGCGCGTCGACGCGCGGCAGCTCGACATCGTCGAGCCACCCGGGGTCCTGGAGGAGCAGCCGGCCAGCGCGGGAGCCGGCATGCTGTTGATGCCGATCATGGGCGGCGCCGGCGCGCTGACCCTCGCGCTGACCAACCAGGACCGACCGTTGCTCGCGGTCTGCGGGCTGCTGTTCCTGGTGGGTGCGGTGTCGGTCGGTCTGCTGCTGTTCGTCTCCCAGCGCAGCGGTCCCCGTCGCAAGCTGCGCGAAGGCCGGGAGCGCTACCTGGACTACATCGAGCAGCTGCGCCACCTGCTGCGGTCCTCGATCGCAGCGCAGCGGGCCGGACAGGGGTGGCGGCATCCCGAGCCGGCCCAGCTGGTCGACGTGGCCCGTGACGTCACCCGCCGGTGGGAGCGACGGCTGCACGACGACGACTTCCTCGTCGTGCGGGTGGGGACGGGGGACGAACCGTTGTGGTCGCGACCGGACCTGAACGCCGACACCGGACCGCTGAACCAGTTCGACCCCGTGTGCCTGGAGGCCGCCCACGAGCTGAAGGCACGGTACTCGATCCTGCACGACCAGCCGATCACCGTGGACCTGCGAGGTGTCGGCACGCTGAGCGTGGTCGGACCGGCCGTGCTGCGCCGGGAGGCGGCCCAGGCCATGGCGATGGAGCTGGTGGCGATGCACGCACCGCACGAGGTGCGGGTTGCCCTAGTGCGCTCCGAGCACGTCGCACTGGAGTGGGACTGGCTCAAGTGGTTGCCGCACGTCCAAGATCCCGAGCTCGACGACGGGGGCCTGGATGCCCGGCTGGTGACGACCTCGGTGCCGGCCCTGCTCGACCTGCTGGGACCCGACCTCGAGGAGCGCCTCGACCGGTCACAGCGCTCGCGCGGCAGCGAGCATCCCGTCCCCCGCCATCTGGTCGTGTTCATCGACGGTGACGGCCTGACCTCGCAGTCCTTCCTGTCGCCGGAACGCACCGTCGCCCTGCAGGACCTCGGCATCCACGTCGTGACGCTGCTCGACGAACGTCGCCAGGAGCCGGAGCTGGTCGACGACCGGTTGGACATCCAGGACGGACACACCGCCACGCTCGCGTCCCGACCCGGTGTCTTCAGGCCGGCGCACCCCCAGGCCGGCCTGGGGGCGGTGATCGCCCGCCAGCTCGCGCCGCTGCGGCTGGAGCCCGAGTCCGAGGGCTCGGACGGGGCCATGGCGGTCACGGTGGGGTTGACCGACATCCTCGGGGTCGACGACGTCACCACCATCGACCCCGGGCAGACCTGGCGTCCCGGCCACCTCCGCGACCTGCTCAAGGTGCCAATCGGCGTGGGGTCGCGCGGTAACGTCGTGCTGCTGGACCTCAAGGAGTCAGCGCACGGAGGCATGGGACCGCACGGGCTCGTCGTCGGGGCGACCGGCTCGGGCAAGTCGGAGATGCTGCGCACCCTGGTGGCGTCGCTGGTCGTCAACCACGGCCCCGACCGGCTCGCGCTGATGCTCGTGGACTTCAAGGGTGGCGCCACGTTCGCCGCGATGGAGCAGATCCCCCACATCGCGGGCGCGATCACGAACCTGCAGGACGACCTCACGCTGGTCGACCGGATGCACGACGCCCTCTTCGGTGAGATGCAGCGCCGTCAGGAGGTGCTCAAGGCCGCCGGCAACCTTCCGAACGTCACCGCCTACCAGGAGCGCATCGACGCCGGCGACGCGTTGGAACCGCTCCCCCACCTGCTGGTCATCGTGGACGAGTTCTCCGAGCTGCTGACCGCCAAGCCGGACTTCGCCGAGCTGTTCGTCGCGATCGGGCGGATCGGCCGCTCCATCGGCGTGCACCTGCTGCTGGCCACCCAGAAGCTCGAGGCCGGCAAGATCCGCGGCTTGGAGTCGCACCTGTCCTACCGGATCAGCCTGCGCACCTTCTCGGAGTCGGAGAGCCGTGACGCCATCGGTGTACCCGACGCGTACCACCTGCCGCCGGAGCCGGGTGCGGGCTACCTCAAGGTCGACACGACGGTCTTCGAGCGATTCAAGGCGGCGCTGGTGTCCTCCGCGTACCGTCCGCCCGCGCAGGCCACCGGAACCGTGGTGCCGGTGATCCCGTACCTCTCGGTGAACGGACTGGGCCAGTGGATCGAGGAGCAGCACGCGCGGCAGGCCGCCCCTGCCGGCTCCGAGCCACCAGCAGGGGGACAGCGGCAGCGAAGCACGCTCGACGTGCTCTGCGAGCGGTTGGTCTCCAGTGGCGCACCGTCGGTACGCCCGGTGTGGCTGGAGCCGCTGCCGGCCCTGCTGCCTCTCGACGCAGCCATGGACGTCAGCGCGACCGGAGCGGCCGGCACCGTCGAGGCAACACTCGGCCTGGTCGACGACCCGGCTGCGCAACGGCAGTTCCCGTTGACGTGGGACTTCACCGGTGCCGCCGGCAACCTGGTCGTCGCAGGCGCCCCACGCACCGGCAAGAGCACCGTGGTCCGCACGTTGATCGGCTCGCTGGCGCTGCGCTACGCCCCCGGTGACGTCGCCTTCTACTGCGTCGACTACGGCGGTGGCACGCTGCGTGGGCTCGAGGACCTGCCGCACGTCGCCGCGGTGGCGACCCGGGTCGACCCGGAGCGGATCAGCCGCACGATCAGCGACGTCGTCACGCTGCTGGAGAGTCGTGAGGAGTTCTTCCGCGAGCACGACCTCGACTCGATGACCGCCATGCGCCGGGCCCGGGCCGACGGGCGGATCCCGCTGGACGTGCCGTCGGACGTGTTCCTGGTGGTGGACGGATGGGGCAGCTTCCGCGAGGACTTCGACGCGATGGAGTTCACCATCGGCGAGGTGGCGGCCCGAGGGCTCAACTACGGCGTGCACGTCATCCTGACGGTCGCCCAGAACATGCAGGTACGGATGCGCATGCAGTCCAGCTTCGGTGGCCACCTCGAGCTGCGGCTCACCGACTCCTTCGACAGCACCATCGGGCGCAAGCTGATGGACAAGCTGCCCAAGGATGTCCCCGGACGGGGCCTGGTCGACATCGGCGACGGGCTGCTGTTCCACGCCGCCGTCCCCTGCGTCGACGGCGGCAGCTCCGGCGACGACCTCGCCACCGCCCAGCGTGGCCTGGTCGAGACGGTCCGCTCCCGCTGGTCCACCTCGGTGCAGCGGGTCCAGGTCCTGCCCGCCACCGTCTCGATGGAGGACCTGCCGGAGGTGGACCGGGGCGAGGACCTGCTGCCGATCGGGCTGTCCGAGCGCAACCTGGGCCCGGCCGCGGTGAACGTGTTCGGCGCCGACCCGCACCTGTTGGTCTACGGCGACGGCGAGACGGGCAAGACCAACATGCTCAAGCTGCTGGTCCGTCAGCTGATCGCCTCCCGCTCGGTCGACGAGCTGGCGTTCATCGTCGTGGACTACCGGCGCAGCCTGCTGGACGTGGTCCCGGCGGACTACCTCGTCGCCTACTGCACCGGCGAGCAGCAGACCGCCGACACGATCGTCCAGGTGGCTGGTGCGGTGCGCGAGCGGGTGCCCGGGGAGGACGTCACCTCCGACCAGCTGCGCACCCGCAGCTGGTGGAAGGGCGTGGACATCGTGGTCGTGGTCGACGACTACGACCTGGTGTCCACGCCGTCCGGCAATCCGGTCCAGGGGTTGCTCGAGTTCCTCCCGCAGGGTCGTGACCTCGGCCTGCACCTGCTGGTCGCCCGGCGTACCGGCGGGCTGTCGCGGGCGATCTTCGAGCCGGTCCTGCAGCGGCTCAACGACATCCAGACGCCGGGCGTCGTGCTGTCCGGCGACCGGATGGAGGGTCGGCTGGTCAACGGCGTGGTGGCCCGCAAGCTGCCGCCGGGACGAGCCATCTACGCGGCTCGCGGCGGTGGCGCCAGCCAGGTGCAGGTGGCGCTGCTCGAGGACGACACCGCGACCAGACCCGCGTAACGCCGCAGCGGGC
>JALZKQ010000029.1 GCA_030859165.1 Actinomycetota bacterium | reverse complement strand
GGCCGAGGCGGTCGCCCGCGCCGACGGGCTGCGGCTCGGCGGCCTGATGGCGATCGCCCCCCTCGGCGCCGACCCGCGTCCGGCCTTCGAGCGGCTCGCGCAGGTCGCCGCACGGCTGCGGACCGCGCACCCGGATGCCGTGGCGCTCTCCGCCGGAATGAGCGGCGACCTCGAAGCCGGGATCGAAGCCGGCGCGACACACGTACGGATAGGCCGCGCGGTCCTCGGTGAGAGGCCGCACAGCAGGTAGTGTCCAACGTGCGCGGCAACTGCCTCGCACGAGAACCCCGGTGCAGCACCCACAGGCGCTGCACGGTCCCACCGGAGGTCCCAGAGCTCATGGCTGGCGCGATGCGCAAGGTAGGCGTGTATCTCGGTCTCGTCGAGGACGCAGACCGTTTCGACGACGAGTACGACGAGCACGAGACCCCCGACGGACGCCGTGAGTCGCGTCCGGTCAGGGCGGTGCGTGCCGACGAGCCAGAGAGCCAGGTGACCGCGTTGGCAACCCGTCGTCGAGTGGTCGAGCCGGTGCGTACCGACATCGCTCGCATCACCACGTTGCACCCTCAGACCTACAACGAGGCCCGCAACATCGGTGAGCACTTCCGGGACGGCACCCCGGTGATCATGAACCTGTCCGAGATGGACGACAACGACGCCAAGCGGCTCGTCGACTTCGCCGCCGGACTCGTCTTCGCCGTGCACGGTACGATCGAACGGGTGACCGCCAAAGTGTTCCTGCTCTCACCGCCTGACGTCTCGGTCGATGCTGCGGAGAAGCAGCGTCTCGCCGAGGGCGGCTTCTTCAACCAGAGCTGACGCCGCCCATATGCGCACTGCTGGGGAGATCATCTCCTTCGTCCTGCTCCTGGCGCTGTTGTTCCTGCTGGCACGCATCGTGTTGGACTGGGTGCAGATGCTGTCCCGGTCCTGGCGGCCGTCCGGTTTCGTCCTCGTCATCTGCGAGGCCATCTACTCGGTCACGGATCCTCCGCTGCGCGCCATCCGCGCGGTCCTGCCGCCGGTCCGGATCGGCATGGTGGCGCTGGACCTGTCACCACTGGTGCTGTTCGTCGTCATCTACATCCTGCGTGCCGTGAACTCCGCGGTCTTCCTGTCCTGACCAGGCTCGCGCCGGTTGCCCGGCCGCCTGGGGCTACCGGTACGGTGGGGACGCCTTCGCCGTACCCCCCATCAACATCTGACCCCGAGGTGACGTCATGCCGCTGACTCCAGAGGACGTGCGGAACAAGCGCTTCACGCCCGTCCGGCTGCGGGAGGGCTACGACATGGGCGAGGTCGACCAGTTCCTCGACGAGGTGGAGTCCGAGCTCGATCGACTCGGGCAGGAAAACAACGACCTGCGCGCCAAGGCCGGCGTCGCCTCGGGTTCGAAGTCCCTGGAGTCGTCGGAACAGGAACGGGACTCCGCTGCGCCCGGCACGAGCCAGGCGCCCGAGTCGGCGACCGGGGCCGCCCCGGTGACCACCATCGGGCAGGCGTCCGGCGCAGCCGCCCGGCTGCTCGAGCTCGCGACCCGCAACGCCGACGAGGTCATGGCCGAGGCCAAGGACGAGGCGGACAAGATCGTCGCCGAGGCCCGCACCAACGCCGACCGGCTGCAGACCGAGTCCCGGTCCAAGGCGGACCGCATGGAGAGCGACGCGCGCGCCCGGGCCGAAAGGCTCGACTCCGAGACCGCCGGGCGTCGCCAGCAGCTGTTCGGTGACCTCGAGAAGGACCGCGACCGCCTGTCTCGAGACGTCGAGCACCTGCGCTCCTTCGAGCGCGAGTACCGCAGCCGCATGCAGGCCTACTTCACCGAACAGCTCTCGCAGCTGCAGGGTGAGGACAGCGTGGCGGCACCCCTGCCCGGCAGCGACCCGGAGAATCCGCCGAAGCGGCTGCACTCGCTGCTTGCCGCTGACGACAAGCAGGACCAGGACCGGGAGAAGGACCAGGAGCAGGAGAAGGACCAGGACCAGGACCAGCAGGCCGGCAGCACGAGTCAGCGGCCCTAGCCAGCCCTAGCCCGGGGCGGACGCCGCGTGCGGAGCGGCTTCTCAACCGCGCCAGGGCGCAGCCTGCCGGTCAGCGACGGCGCACCCAGACCGCCAGAGGGAAGGCTGGGTCGCCGGTGTCGCCGAACGCCGGCAGCTGCAGCCGCTGGTCTGGTTCCGCGTGCACCGGCGTGCCGGAGAGCACCTCGCCGGCGATCAGGTCAGCGTGAGCGGACATCGCCTCGGCGACGTCGAAGCGATGGGTGACGTACCAGAGGTCGATCCGGTCGCTGACGTCGAAACCACTGCGCTTGCGAGCGTCCTGGATCAACCGGATCGCTTCACGGGCGTGGCCCTCGCGCTCCAGCTCCGGGGACAGCTGCAGGTCCAGGGCGACGGTCTCGCCCTGCTCGTTGACGACCGACCAGCCCTGCACCGGGTGCTCGGAGACGACGACCTCCTCGGCGAGGACCTCCACCGGCGAGCCCTCGAGGTCGACGTCCGCGCGACCGTCGGCGAGCAGCGCGGCGGCCAGCCGCGAGGCGTCAGCCGTGGCGATGGCGCTCGCCACCGCCGGCGTCCGCTGGCCGAACCGCTTGCCCAGCGCCCGGAAGTTGGCCTTGGCCGAATACTCGACCAGGTCGCCTCCGGCCGCGGCGAGCGAGTCGACCGAGCCGACGTTCAGCTCGCCGGCCACCTCGCTGCGCAGCTCCTGCGACATCGACCGCCATGCCCCGGAGCCGACGAGGACGCGGCGCAGCGGCTGCCGCGTACGTATCTTGGCCTCGGCCCGGGCCGAGCGTCCCAGCTCCACCACGCGACGTGCCTGCTGCACCGCGGCGTCCAGCGACGGGTCGACGAGCGACTCGTCGGTGACCGGCCAGGAGGCCATGTGCACCGAGTCGGGAGCACCGGGGGTGACCGGCCGGACGACGTCCTGCCAGACACGCTCGGTCACGAACGGCGTGATCGGCGCCATCAGGCGGGTGAGCACCTCGAGCGTGTCGTGCAGCGTGGCCAGGGCGGCGGGGTCGCCCTCCCAGAAGCGACGGCGGGAGCGTCGGACGTACCAGTTCGACACATCGTCCACGAAGCGGGCGATGGCCGCGCCGGTCCGCTGGGTGTCGAAGTCCTCCATGGCCGCGGTCACCTCGCGCACCAGGGCGTGCGTCTGCGAGCCGAGCCAGCGGTCGAGCACCGGACGCTCCCGGACCGGCGGCGCCTCGGCCCCGGGCGACCAGTCGGCGGTCCGCGCGTACAGGACGTGGAACGCGACGGTGTTCCAGTACGTCAGCAGCACCTTGCGGACGATCTCGGTCAGCACCCCGTGCCCGACCCGGCGCGCCGCCCACGGTGAACCCGAGCAGGCCATGAACCAGCGCACGGCGTCGGCACCGTGGTCGTCCAGCAGCGGGATCGGCTCGAGCATGTTGCCGAGGTGCTTGGACATCTTGCGGCCGTCCTCGGCCAGGATGTGCCCGACGCACACGACGTTCTGGTATGACGTCTGGTCGAAGACCAGCGTGCCGATGGCCAGCAACGTGTAGAACCAGCCCCGGGTCTGGTCGATGGCCTCGCAGATGAAATGGGCCGGGTAGGCCCGCTCGAACGCCTCGACCGAGCCGGGCTCGTGCGGGTAGCCCCACTGGGCGAACGGCATCGACCCGGAGTCGTACCACGCGTCGATGACGTGCGGCTCCCGGCGGAACACACCGGGTACGCCGGGCAACGTGAACGTCACGTCGTCGACGTACGGCCGGTGCGGGTCCAGGCCGGACAGGTCCTTTCCCGCGTAGGAGGACAGCTCCGCCAGGGACCCGACGCAGATCAGGTGCGTGCTGTCCTCGTCGTTGCGCCAGATCGGCAGCGGGGTGCCCCAGTAGCGGGTGCGCGACAGCGACCAGTCGACGTTGTTGTCCAGCCAGTCGCCGAAGCGCCCGTGCTTGACGGTGTCGGGGTACCAGGCGGTGGTCTCGTTCTCCCGGACGAGCGCGTCCTTGACCTGCGTGGTGCGGACATACCAGGCCGGCATCGCGTAGTACATGAGCGGGGTGTGGCAGCGCCAGCAGTGCGGGTACGCGTGCTCGTAGACCTCGTGGCGCAGCAGCGCACCCCGATGCTCGAGCTCGCGCACCAGGTCCTCGTCGGCCTTCTTGAAGAACTGCCCGCCGACCAGCTTGACCTCGTCGGCGAAGTGCCCGTCGGAGCGGACCGGGTTGACCACCGGCAGTCCGTACGCCCGGGCGATCCGCATGTCGTCGGCACCGAATGCGGGCGACTGGTGCACCAGCCCGGTGCCGTCCTGCGTTGTGACGTAGTCGGCGAGCACCACGAAGTGCGCCGGCTCGGCGAACTCCACCAGCTCGAGCGGACGCCGGTAGGTCCAGCGCTCCAGATCGGCACCGACGAACCGCTCGGTGACGGTCCACCCCTCGCCGAGCGCCTTCTGAAGCAGCGGCTCGGCGACGACGAGCGACTCGGCGCCGTCGCTGGCGACCACGTACCCGACACCCGGGTGCGCGGCGACGGCCGTGTTGGACACCAGCGTCCACGGGGTCGTGGTCCACACCAGCAGCGCGGCCCGGCCGGCCAGGGGGCCCGACGTCAGCGGCATCCGGACGTAGACCGACGGGTCGGCGACTGTCTCGTACCCCTGGGCCAACTCGTGGTCGGACAACGTCGTCTCGCAGCGCGGACAGTACGGGGCGACGCGCTGGTCCTCCACCAGCAGGCCCGCGTCGAAGACCTGCCGCAGCGACCACCAGACGCTCTGCACGTAGGAGGCGTCCATCGTGCGGTACGCCGAGGAGGTGTCCACCCAGTACGCCATGCGCTCGGTCAGCTGCTCCCAGGCGTCGACATGACGCGCCACCGACTCGCGGCACCGGTCGTTGAACGCCGCGATGCCGTACTCCTCGATCTGTTGCTTGCCCGACAGCGAGAGCTCTTTCTCCACGGCCACCTCGACGGGCAGGCCGTGGCAGTCCCAGCCGGCCTTGCGGTCGACGCGGTGACCCTGCATGGTCTTGAACCGGGGGAACACGTCCTTGAACGCGCGGGCCTCGACGTGGTGCACGCCGGGCAGCCCGTTGGCGGTGGGTGGGCCCTCGTAGAACGTCCACCGCGGGGCGTCGGCCGGCTGCTCGAGGGACCGGTCGAACGTGGCCTGGTCGGACCAGAGCTCCAGGATCTCCCGCTCCAGCGCCGGCAGATCCACGTGCGCGGGAAACGGTCGGTAGCCGTCGTTCATCGTCGTCCTCGCATCAACGCCCGGCAGGGTCGCCACCGGGCTCTGGTGAAGGGACGAGCGGCGAGGGACGCCGACCGCGGTACCACCCTCCTTGGCCGACCCCGATCGTGCTGGGGGCCGACCCTCTCGTGGCTGCGCCGCTGCTGGGTCTAGTGACCGAGGTTGATCTCGGCGTTCTGCCAGCGGCTCGGGGGTGATGTTCGCTGCCCCGCACCTCCCGGACTCACACCGTCACCGGGTCGCTCGCAGGTGTGGGTCGGGCAGCTACTGGCCCCGTCATCGCTGTGCGGCTGCGATGAGTCTAGTGGAGTGTCTGCCCGATTCGCGCTTGCCGGTCGCGGAGTTCGTTCTTACGCTTCTCGCCACTGGTCGGCGCACGAGACGGCGTCGTACCGTCACGAGGGGGTTCTGCGTGTCAGCACCGGGCACCGACAAGCCGGCCAAGAAGACGACCACGAGGAAGCCGGCGGGCAAGGCCGGCGCGACCGAGGCTCGCGCCGAGAAGCTGGTCGTACGCGAGGACGAGTCACCGTGGACCCGCGAGGAGCTCGCGCACGTCCATGACCAGCTCGAGACGGACCGGGCCCGGGTGAGGGCCGACGTCGTGGCCACCGAGCAGGGCATCGCCGACATGCTGCGCGACGCTGACCGCGCCGGCAGCGACCAGGCCGACATCGGCTCGGCGTCGCTCGAGCGCGATGCGGAGATGTCCCTCGCGAGCAACGCCCGCGACATGCTCGTGCAGATCGAGCACGCACTCGCCCGGATCGAGTACGGCACGTACGGTGTGTGCGAGTCGTGCGGCAACCCGGTCGGCAAGCAGCGGCTCATGGTGTTCCCGCGTGCCACACTGTGCATGACATGCAAGCAGCGCGAGGAGCGTCGCTGAACCCTTCAGAGCTGAGTTCTTCAGAGTTGAACCCTCAAGGCGACGACAACACCCAGGAGTGCCCGGACGTCTCGTCCGCTGCGCCCCGGGACCCGCACACGCAACCGCGACGGCTGCTGACGTTCGCCGCGGTGGCGGTCCTCGTGCTCGGGTGCGACCTGGCCAGCAAGGTGTGGGCGGTCGCCTCGCTGCAGGGCGAGGCGCCGGTCACCGTGATCCCGGGCGTCCTGGACCTGACCTTCCTGCGCAACCCCGGCGCCGCCTTCGGCATGGGCACCGGCTACACCGTCGTGTTGAGCACGGTCGCGGTCGGAATCGCCGTCGCCCTGGCCGCGCTGGCCCACAGGCTGCGTGACCGCACCTGGGCGGTGGCCCTCGGACTGCTGCTCGCCGGTGCGCTGGGCAACCTGACCGACCGGGTCTTTCGGCAGCCGGGCTTCATGCGTGGCCACGTCGTCGACTTCCTGGAGCTGCCGAGCTGGCCGGTGTTCAACATCGCGGACGTCGCGATCACCACCGCCGCGATCCTCGTCGTCGTCCAGTCGCTGCGTGGTGTGACCCTGGAGGGCATCCGCGAGCGGGACCGGACCGCCGGCGACCGGACGCCGTGGTGACACAGCGCGCCCTCGCCGTGCCCGACGGGCTGGCCGGTGAGCGGCTCGACGCCGCCCTCTCCCGGCTGCTGGGCCTGTCCCGTACGAAGGCTGCCGAGCTGGTGGAGTCCGGAGGTGTGCGGGTCGACGGAGCGACACCGGCCAAGTCCGACCGGGTGAGTCCGGGGGCCTGGCTGGACGTGACGCTGCCCGAGCCCGAGCAGGTCCCGCAGGTCACGCCCGCTGTGGTCGACGGCCTGCGGATCGTGCACGACGACGACGACATCGTGGTCGTCGACAAGCCGGTCGCAGTGGCTGCGCACCCGAGCCCCGGTTGGAGCGGGCCGACCGTCGTGGGGCACCTCGTCGCAGCGGGGTATCGCGTCTCCACCTCCGGCGTCGCCGAACGCCACGGCATCGTGCACCGCCTCGACGTCGGCACCAGCGGGCTGATGGTGGTCGCCAAGTCCGAGCGGGCGTACACGCACCTCAAGCGCGCATTCAAGGAGCGGACGGTCGAGAAGGTCTACCACGCCCTCGTGCAGGGCCACCCCGACCCGTTCTCCGGCACCGTCGACGCGCCCATCGCCCGCCACCCCAGGCACGACTACAAGTACGCGGTCGTGGCCGGCGGGCGAGACGCCGTCACGCACTACGACACGCTCGAGGCGCACCGGTTCGCGACGCTGCTGGAGGTCCGCCTCGAGACCGGACGCACCCACCAGATCCGGGTGCACATGAGCGCGCTGCACCACCCGTGCGTGGGTGATCGCACCTACGGCGCGGACCCGACGCTGACGCAGCGGGTCGGCCTGTCCCGCCAGTGGCTGCACGCGATGCGGCTGCGTTTCGAGCACCCGGGCAGCCGGGCCCCGGTGGAGTTCTGCTCGACGTACCCCGACGACCTCGCGACCGCGCTCGAGGCCGTCCGCGAGCAAGCGTGAGGGCGAGGCCCGGGATCGACGCGCCGCCCACCGTGTCGCTGCGGCCGGTCGAGGGCAGTGCCGACACCGTGGCGAGCGCCGAGGTGTTCGCAGCGTCGCGCGGCGCCGCCGTCCGGACCGGGCACATACCGCCCGGGCCGCACCCGCCCAGCGACGCCCTCCGCCACTTCCGCGATGACGTGGTGCCTCGTCGCGAGGTGTGGCTGGCCGAGCTGGACGGCCGGGTGGTCGGTGTGCTGGCACTGGACGAGACCTGGCTGGACCATCTGTACGTCCTGCCCGAGCACACCGCTCAGGGGATCGGCAGCGCCCTGCTCGAGCTTGCGAAGGCGCTGCGCCCCGACGGCTTCGGCCTGTGGGCCTTCGTGTGCAACACACCCGCCCAGGCCTTTTACGAGCACCACGGCCTGGTGGAGGTCCAGCGCACGGACGGGGCCGGCAACGACGAGCGCAGTCCCGACATCCGCTACGTCTGGCGGGGCGGTCACCTGCACGGTGCCGACGCCTCTCGACGCGGTGTCGGAGGGCGGTGACACGGTCTTGCTCCCGTAGGATCTGACCTTTCTCCCACCGCTGCCCGGAGGCCCCCAGCCGATGTCGAGCACCGACTCCTTCGTCCACCTGCACGTGCACACCGAGTACTCCATGCTCGATGGTGCGGCGCGACTCGGAGAGCTGTTCGAGCAGACGGCGCGGCTGGGCATGCCGGCGCTGGCGATGACCGACCACGGCAACGTGTTCGGTGCCCACGACTTCTACCGCCAGGCGCGAGCCAACGGGATCAAGCCGATCATCGGCATGGAGGCGTACCTCACGCCCGGCACGCACCGCAGCGAGCGCAAGCGGGTGCGCTGGGGCGAGGGCGGCGGCGACGACGTGTCCGGCGGCGGTGCGTTCACCCACCTGACCCTGCTCGCCGAGAGCACGACGGGCATGCACAACCTGTTCCGTCTGTCCAGCCGCAGCAGCCTGGAAGGGTTCTTCTACAAGGCCCGCGCCGACCGCGAGCTGCTCAGCGAGTACGCCGAGGGCCTCATCGCGACCACCGCCTGCCCGTCGGGAGAGGTCCAGACGTACCTGCGTCTCGGGCAGTACGACAAGGCGTTGGCCAGTGCCGGGGAGTTCCGCGACATCTTCGGCAAGGGCAACTACTTCCTCGAGCTCATGGACCACGGTCTGTCCATCGAGGCCCGGGTTCGCGACGGCCTGCTGCAGCTCGGCAAGGACCTCGACTTGCCGATGCTCGCGACCAACGACCTGCACTACACCCACGCAGCCGACGCCGACGCCCACGAGGCGTTGCTGTGCGTGCAGTCGGGCAAGACGCTCGCCGACCCCAACCGGTTCAAGTTCGATGCCCGCGACTTCTACCTCAAGTCGCCACAGGAGATGCGCGACCTGTGGGAGCACCGGTACTCGCTGCGTGCGGCGTGCGACAACACCCTGCTGGTGGCCGAGCGCTGTGAGGTGGCGTTCGACGAGGGCGCCAACTACATGCCGCGCTTCCCCTGCCCCCCGGGCGAGAGCGAGGAGACGTGGTTGCTCAAGGAGGTCGACCGCGGCCTGCTCGTGCGCTACCCGGACGGTGTGCCCGACGACGCGCGCGCCCGGGCCGACTTCGAGACCGGGGTCATCTGTTCGATGGGCTTCCCCGGCTACTTCCTGGTCGTCGCCGACTTCATCAACTGGGCCAAGGACAACGGCATCCGGGTCGGACCCGGCCGAGGCTCCGGAACGGGCTCTATCGTGGCGTACGCGATGCGTATCACCGACCTGGACCCGCTGGTCCACGGCCTGATCTTCGAGCGTTTCCTCAACCCCGACCGGGTGTCGATGCCCGACTTCGACATCGACTTCGACGAGCGTCGTCGGGGGGAGGTCATCCGCTACGTCGCCGACAGGTACGGCGACGACCGGGTCGCCCAGATCGTTACGTTCGGCACGATCAAGGCCAAGCAGGCCGTCAAGGACTCCTCCCGCGTCCTGGGCTACCCCTTCGCGATGGGCGATCGGATCACCAAGGCCCTGCCCGCCGCGGTGATGGGCAAGGACGTGCCGCTGTCCAAGGTCTTCGACCCGACGGACGGCCGCTACCACGAAGGGGCTGAGTTCCGGACGCTGTACGAGTCCGACGCCGACGTCCGCAAGGTGGTCGACACCGCCAAGGGCCTGGAGGGGCTCAAGCGTCAGTGGGGGGTCCACGCCGCCGGCGTCATCATGTCCAGCGAGCCGCTGCTCGACGTCATCCCGATCATGCGTCGGGAGCAGGACGGCGCGATCATCACGCAGTTCGACTACCCGACCTGCGAGCGGCTCGGGCTGATCAAGATGGACTTCCTGGGTCTGCGCAACCTCACGGTGCTGGACGACGCGCTCGCCAACATCGCTCGCAACCGGGACGAGACGTTCGCCCTGGAGGAGCTCGCGCTCGACGACCCGGCGACCTACGCGTTGCTGGCCAAGGGCGAGACGCTCGGCGTCTTCCAGCTCGACGGCGGCCCGATGCGGGCGTTGCTGCGTTCCATGCAGCCGGACACGTTCGAGGACATCGCCGCCGTCCTCGCGCTCTACCGACCGGGCCCGATGGGGGCCGACAGCCACACCAACTACGCCCTGCGGAAGAACGGCAAGCAGGAGATCACCCCGATTCACCCCGAGCTTGCCGAGCCGCTGGCCGAGATCCTGGCGCCGACCTACGGCCTGATCGTCTACCAGGAGCAGGTGATGGCGATCCCGCAGAAGCTGGCCGGCTACTCGCTGGGCAAGGCCGACCTGCTGCGTCGCGCGATGGGGAAGAAGAAGAAGGCCGAGCTCGACGCGCAGTACGAAGGCTTTCGCGACGGCATGCTGGCCAACGGCTTCTCCGCGGCCGCGGTCAAGGCACTGTGGGACATCCTGGTGCCGTTCTCCGACTACGCGTTCAACAAGTCGCACACTGCGGCGTACGGGTTGGTGTCGTACTGGACGGGCTACCTCAAGGCGCACTACCCGGCGGAGTACATGGCCGCCCTGCTGACCAGCGTCGGGGACAGCAAGGACAGGATGGCGATCTATCTGAACGAGTGTCGTCGCATGAAGATCAGCGTGCTCCCGCCGGACGTCAACGAGTCCACGGCCGACTTCACCCCGGTCGGCGGCGACATCCGCTTCGGTCTGCACGCCGTCCGCAACGTCGGTGCCAACGTCGTCGCCGGGATCGTCGCGGCCCGGGAGGAGAAGGGCAAGTTCGCCGACTTCGCCGACTTCATGGACAAGGTCCCCGCAATCGTCTGCCAGAAGAAGGTCGTGGAGTCGCTGATCAAGTCCGGCGCCTTCGACTCGTTGCGGCACCGACGTCGCGCGCTCGTCACCGTCCACGAGGACGCCGTCGACCAGCACGCCGACATCAAGCGCAACGAGGCAATCGGGCAGGACTCGCTCTTCGGCGGGCTCGATGACGCCGAGGGCACCGCGTTCGGTGGTCTGACCGTGCAGGTGCCCGAGATGCCGGAGTGGGACAAGCAGACGCTGCTCGGCTTCGAGCGCGAGATGCTCGGTCTCTACGTCTCCGACCATCCCCTGCTCGGTCTCGAGCACGTGCTGTCCGGGGCGTCGGACTGCACGATCGGGGTGCTGCTCGCCGACGAGTCACGTGGCGACAACACGACCGTCACGCTGAGCGGCCTGATCACCTCGGTGCAGCGCAAGATGACCCGCAAGGGGGACATGTACGCGATCCTCGTCGTGGAGGATCTCGAGGGTGTCATCGAGGTGATGGTCTTCCCGTCGGCCTACCAGCTCGCCGCCCGGCTGCTGGTCGAGGACGCCATCGTGGTGGTGAAGGGCAGGATCCGGCGGGGCGAGGACGTGCCCAGCGTCTTCGCCACCGAGGTCACCGTGCCCGACCTCAGCCGGGGCGACGCCGGTCCGGTCGTGATCTCTCTGCCGGCCACCCGTTGTACCCCGCCGACGGTCGAGCAGCTCAAGGACGTCCTGATGACCCACCCAGGCGTCGCCGAGGTGCACGTGTGCCTGACGACGAGCTCGAGCACGCGCGTCCTCCGGCTGGACGAGCGGTTGCGGGTGACGCCGGGTCCTTCTCTCATGGCCGACCTCAAGGCGCTGCTGGGACCGACGTGCCTGACGCGCTGAGTCCGCGCCCGTAGGATCGGACCTCGTGCACACCATCTCCTGGGAGCAGGCCCAGCGCGCCGGTCGTCCGGTCCTGGTCGACCGGCCAGCCACGGGTGTCCTGGTGCGCTCCGCGGCGTCGACCGTCCTGGCCCTCGTGCTCGGTGGCGCCCTGAGCGCCGTGCTGTGGTCCCAGCTCGCCGACCCGCCGATGGCGCAGGTGCAGGCCGCGCGGGTGCTCACCGGCGGCGACGAGCTGACGCGCCAGTTCGGTATGGACGTGACATTCGCATGGACCTCGGCGCTGCCGGCGCTGCCGATCGGTGCCCTGGTCGGCGCCCTGTGGCACCGGCACGGCTGGGTCCAGGCGGTGGCCGTCATGCTCGGGGGGATCGCGGCCGGTCTCCTGGCGTGGCGTCTGGGCATGGTGCTGGGTCCCGGTGAGCTCGCCGACCGGCTGCCGAGCGCGTCGGTCGGGGACCGGTTGCCCAATGCGCTGCAGCTCGACTCGCTCGGTCTGCTGCTGAGCGCTGCCGTGGCGGCGCTCGTCGGATTCGTGCTGGGGGTGGCCTTCTTCGCCACCGGTGATCTCGACAACAGAGCGCACGGCGAGATCGCCGAACCGCCCGGGGTGGACCCACCGCCCGGTTAGGATGGCGTCTCACAACGGGGGACGGCGTGCGGGAACCGCAGCGGCTTGTCCGGCATCCAAGCGACTGTCATCACGCCACGAACACGGGAGAGGTCATCGTGTCCAGCAACCAGCCACCGCAGGGTTCGTACGGTCAGCAGCCACCGCCCCATGGCCCGTACGGTCAGCAGGGTCAGTCCGGCCCGCCGCAGGGTCCGCCGGACGGAGGCTGGCAACAGCCCGATCAGCCAGGTGGACCGCCCTCGGGTGGAGGGCGCAAACGCGGTGTCGCCATCGTGGCCTCGGTTGCCGCGCTCGCGGTCGTGGGAGCCGGCGCCGTCCTCGCCTTCCAGACGCTGGGCGGTGGTGGTCCACGCCCCGCCGACGCGATGCCCGACACCGCCCTGGCCTACGCCCAGTTCGACTTCGATCCCTCCGCAGAGCAGAAGGTCAACCTCGTGCGACTGCTGCGCCAGATCCCCGAGTTCGAGGAGGAGACAGGAATCTCCAGCGACCGGGACGACCTGCGCCAGCTGGCGTTCGAGGAAGTTCTCAGCGACCTCGACTGCGATCTCGACTACGAGCAGGACATCGAGCCGTGGATCGGTGACCGGGTGGGCGTCTCCGCGGTGCCGGTCGACGACACGGTGGCCCCGGTCATCGCCGTGCAGGTCAACGACGAGGGCCAGGCCGAGGAGGCCGTGTCGACGTTGGAGGAGTGCACCACCACCGGAGCGCTGCCCGAGGACGTCGATGTGGCCGAGGAGGACTCCGACGTCGGCGTCGACTTCGTAGGCGAGTACATGATCCTCACCGAGACCGACCACCTCGAGCAGGTCGTGCAGGAGGCGACCGACTCCCCACTGTCCGGCGCCGACGGCTTCAGCGCTGACATGGAAACGCTCGACGAACAGGGCGTGATGTCCTTCTGGGTCGACATCCCGGGCCTGCTGGAGACCCCGGAGCTGGCCTCGGCCATGGAGGCCTCGGGGCAGGACGTCAGCTTCGTCGACGAGTACGACTCCGCGTTCGGTGCCCTACGGGCCGGCAGCGACTACATCGAGGTCGCGACCATGGTCCGCGGAGGTTCCTTCGCCCTCGAGGCCGACGGCGACAACCCGGTCACCGAGCTGCCGGACACCACGCTCGGTGCGATGTCGGTGTCCGGCGGTGGTGCAGCGTTCGACGAGAACTGGGACGATCTCCTGTCGACCCTCGACTCCACGAACGGGGGCCAGACGCAGGCCGAGATCGACGCCTTCGAGAGCGAGACCGGCTTCTCCGTCCCCGAGGACGTCAGCACGCTGCTCGGCGACAACCTGACGGTCGCCCTCGACGCCGAGGGCCTGACTCCGGAGAACCTGCAGGACCCCAGCGACATCGCGAACGTCGGTTTCGGCGCCCGATTCACGACCGATCCCGACGCCATCCGCGACCTGATCGAGCGGATCCAGTCGCTGCTCGGCGAGCAGGGTGTCCCCGTCGAGCTGAGCACGCGTGACACCGACGACGGTCTCGTGCTGGCCAGCAACGACGACTACGCCGACCAGCTCGCCGACGGCGGGTCGCTGGGTGACTCCGCGACCTTCCAGGCCGCCGTGCCGGACGCCTCCGAGGCAGAGGTCGTCTTCTACCTCGACTTCGACCGGCTCCGAACGGTTGTCGAGGACTTCGGCGGCAGCGAAGACGTCGAGCAGCTCGCGTCGCTCAAGGCCTTCGGGGTCAGCAGCACGCAGGATGACGACACGACCGCCGTGTCGTTCCGGATGGTCTTCGAGGACGACTGATGCCCGGTCACCGGCTCGGGGCCTGACGACCTCTCAGTGCCTCGCGATCGCGGCGGCCACCGCACCGG
>JALZKQ010000004.1 GCA_030859165.1 Actinomycetota bacterium | reverse complement strand
TAGCGTCAGGCACGTCGAGGTCTTCCAGATGGGCAGCGTGAGAACTCCCATCATCGGAAGGCCTCGACGCCTATCCGGCGATCGACGCGCCGACCCGCTCTACACCCTCAACTGTGAAGAGCCGGTTCACGCAGGAGCATCTGGGCGAGTCCATTGCAGCTTGCGAACAACCCGTCACCGCTCAGGTGGTGCCTCTTCGTGATCGGCGTCGCGCCAGGCTGTGACCCAGTCCTGTTGCCGCCCCGTGGGAGGCGTCCGAATCACGCGACCCCCCGCCGATCATGGCCGCGACAGCATGCGCGCGGCGCTCGAGGTCGCGTACAAGGCCGCCCAGCGCCGCCCGATCGACCGGGCTGGTTGCCTCCAGGGCCGCGGCACGAATGAACGAGGTGACCTTGACACCCGCCTGCTCGGCACGGTCACGAAGCTCAGCGATCTCCGTGTCGGAGAACCGCACTGAGATCGTGACGTTGCGCCTGACCGTGACCAGGCCCTCCTCGCCTTCGTCGAAGTCCGAGGTGTCTTGGGTCCGGTTGTAGTCCTCAGCCAGCTTGGCTTCGGTCATTGCCTCAGTCACTCTCATGCCTCCCACCCGCTGATCGGTCGTACTCCATCGCCGACGATCGCGACGATGACCCCGACGGCCCTCGCCGCCGTCGAAGATCACCACTGCTCTCAAAGCGTGTTGCACATAGCCTTAGAAAGCAACGCATCAACCAGCGGCCTTCGGCCGGATCGTGCCGCCGGTCAGAGCGGTTTCGATGATCCCGGAGATCAGCTCGTCCCCGGCTGGCAGCAGGTGGCCGTAGGTGTCGATAGTTGTGGTGATCGACTCGTGGCCCAGTCGTGCCTGGATGTGTGGGAGCGGGGCGCCGCCGGCCACGAGCCAGGCGACGTGGGTGTGGCGGAGATCGTGGAACCGGAACGGCGCGATGCCCTCGGCCGCGAGCGCCTTCACGAGCTTGCGCCAGACGTGGGTGTAGAAGTCACCGTTGTGCAGCGGCAACCCGTTGCGGGTGGTGAACACGAAGTCTTCGGGCCGCTTGCCCTCGAGCCGTCGCCGCAACACCGTGGCCACTGCGGGCGAGATGGTGATGGTGCGCCGTGACTTCGGAGTCTTCGGATTCCCGAGGTGGTGGTCACGCATCGTGTGCTTGGGCCGCAGCTGCTTGGCCAGCCAGCCGGGGTGTCGGTGGCGTTGTCCTCGCCGTTGCGCTTCCACGCCTTGTTGATCCGGATGGTGCGGTGGTCCAGGTCGACGTCGGCGACCCACAGGGCGCTCACCTCGCCGAACCGAAGACCCGTGCCGACCGTCACGCTCAGCAGGTCGCCGTGAGCCCCGGCGAGCCGCGCGGCGGTCTCCAGCTCTCGCTCGGTGAGGAACCGCAGCTCCGGCCGCGACTGCTTGACCCGTGACTGCCTGGGCGCCGTGCCGACGGCGGGGTTGGCCGCGAGGTAGCCGCGCTTCACGGCGTAGGCGAAGACCCCGTGGATGAGGCCGTGGTAGTTCGCCTTGGTCTTCAGCGACCGGTCCCAGTCGATCAGCCACTCCTTCAGGTCGGCCTCCGTGATGGCCGTTACCGGTTTGGTGAACAGCAGCGAAGCCCGCACCCGGGTCTCGCCGAGCACCTTCAGGTGGCCCAGGTACCGCTTCCGCTGACCCGGCGAGAGGTCGACGATCTGGCGGACGTACTCCTCACCGAGGTCGACGAACCGCGGAGGCGCGGTCAGTGGATCGGTACCGGCAGGCCGCACGAAGCCCTCGCCCTTCACCCAGCCATCCGGCCACCGATGCCCGCCAGCGTCGACCATCTTCTTGAAGCCGTCAGCCCGCGCCACGTTCTGCGCATCGGTTCCGGCACTGAACGTCTCCGACTGGTAGGCGCCCCCGCGAGTGCCACCGAGCCGCCACACGACGCGGGCCGAAACCCCTCCGTCGCTGCGCATCTTCTTCTCGATCCAGGCCATGTCACTCCCTGCGGTGAGGGCTGGTGCTACTCCCGTGCTACTTCTTCAAGCACCGGACCCGCCCGGAATAGACAAAGCCCCAGGTCAGAAGACCTGGGGCTGTGGTGCGCGAGGGGGGAGTTGAACCCCCACGTCCTTTCGGACACACGGACCTGAACCGTGCGCGTCTGCCATTCCGCCACTCGCGCGCGACACCACATGCGTCTGCCCGGACCCGTGGACCCGAACAGCGGACAAGGCTAACACGCAGCAACTATCCGCTCGCGGCTGCGAGCCCTGGGCATGCCGGCGCCGGGGCTGCGCGCCGCGGGCGGGCCTGTGCGAGGGTCGCCCGATACCATCGCAGGGACTGACGGTGTCCGCCGTGCGCGGCGGGCGCCTTCGTGCTGCCGAGAACGAGTCGCTGAATCGACTATGGGTGAAGGGAGAGGCGAGCGTGGGCATGTTGCACCGCTTCGAGCAACGGCTCGAGCAGGCCGTGACCGGTGCCTTCGCCCGAGCCTTCCGCAGCGCGGTCCAGCCGGTCGAGATCGCGTCCGCCCTGCAGCGCGAGATCGACAACTCCGCACAGATCCTGTCGCGCGACCGGATGCTGGTGCCCAACGCGTTCGTGGTCGAGCTGTCCGAGAGCGACTACGAGCGACTGTCACCGTACGGCTCGGCCCTGTCCGACGAACTGTCCACGCTGGTCAAGGACCACGCCACCCAGCAGCGCTACACCCTGGCCGGACCGCTGTCGATCGCCTTCGAGTCCAGTCCCGGCCTGAGCACGGGCCGGTTTCGGGTACGCAGTCGCGCCCACGCGAGCGTGACGCCGGTCTCCGGCCAGCAGAGCAGCGACACCGCCGTGCGGCGGGCGCCGGTGGTGCTCGACGTGAACGGCACCCGTCACCCGCTGCATCCTCCGGGAATCGTGATCGGACGGGGCAGCGAGGCGGATCTGCGGGTGAACGACCCTGGGGTCTCCCGACTGCACGTCGAGATCCGGGTCCAGGTCGAGGACGGCCAGCTGATGGTGAGTGCGGCGGACCTCGGCTCGACGAACGGCACCAGCATGGACGGCCGCAAGGTCCCGGAAGCGCGTTTGCACGACGGCTCCACGATCACGATCGGCAGCACCACGATGACGGTCCACGACCCAGCTGCGGGTCCCGGCGGGCAGGGTTGATGTCGCCATGGATGAACTGACCCTCACGCTGATCAAGCTGGGGTTCCTCGCCGTCCTGTGGCTGTTCGTGCTGTCGGCGGTCTCGGTGATCCGCTCCGACATCTTCGGCGCCCGGGTGGAGACGTCGCGAGGCGCGAAGAACGTTCCGGCGGCCAAGCCCACGAAGCCGCCCAGGACCAAGAAGCGCCAACGGGGCGAACCCACCTCGCTGATCGTCACCGACGGCCCGAACGCCGGCCAGGTCGTCTCGCTGGAGCGCCAACCGATCCTCATGGGCCGCGGCTCCGACGCCGCCTTGCGCCTCGACGACGACTACGTGTCGACCCGGCACGCCCGGATCGCTACCAACGGCGAGCAGTGGTTCGTGGAAGACCTCGGGTCCACCAACGGCACCTATCTCGGCAGCCAGCGCGTCACCTCCCCCACGCCCATCGCGGTCGGCACCCCCGTGCGTCTGGGCAAGACTGTCGTCGAGCTGCGGAAGTAGCCGGCCGATGACCATCACACTGCGCTATTCCGCGCTCTCCGACGTCGGACGCGTGCGCAAGAACAACGAGGACTCGGGGTACGCCAGCGCCCGGCTGCTTCTGCTCGCCGACGGAATGGGTGGCATGGAGGCCGGTGAGGTCGCCTCCTCGGTGACGGTACAGACGCTCCGCAAAGTGGACGAGCCCCCCAACGGGGACCTGCTCGAGGTGCTCGCCGGCGCCGTGCAGCGGGCCAACGACCGGCTCGCCGAGATCATCGACGCTGACGCCTCGGTCGAGGGCATGGGCACCACGGTCACCGGCATGCTGTCCGACGGGGAACGGATCGCGCTGGTCCACATCGGCGACTCCCGGGCCTACCGCCTGCGCAAGGGCCAGCTCGAGCAGCTGACCCGGGACCACACGTTCGTGCAGAGCCTGATCGACGAGGGACGCCTCACCCGCGACGAGGCGAAGGTGCACCCGCACCGGTCGGTCCTCATCAGAGCCCTCGACGGCCGCCAGGAGCTCGAGCCCGACCTGTCGGTCCTGGACCTGGTCGCCGGTGACCGGGTCCTGCTGTGCAGCGACGGGGTGACCGACTTCCTGCCCGACGTCGAGATCGAGCAGCTGCTCGAGGCGCCGACCGTCGACTCCGCCGCCGTCGACATCGTGCGGGCTTCGCTGGCCAGGGGCAGCAACGACAACGTCACGGTCGTGGTCGCCGACGTCGTCGATGTCGGCGACGAACCGGTTGCCGCCGAGGACCCGATGATCTTCGGTGCGGCCGCCGAGGAACCCCGCCCGCGCAGCGTCCATGACTCCGACGTCCGCGCCACCCGTACGCGTAGCACGCCCGCAGACGGCGAGGACGACCCGCAGGCAGCCCGCGACCCCGAGGAGCTGCGGTACGCACCGCGAGCACCACTCCGCTTCACCTGGCTGCGCCGCCTGGTCGTCATCGCCATTGTTCTCGCCCTCGTCGGGCTTGGGCTCAAGCTGACGTACGACTGGACCCAACGGCAGTACTACGTAGGCGCGTCGCAGGACCGGGTGGTCATCTTCCGCGGCATCGACCAGCGCATTCCGGGTATCGCGTTGACCCGCGTGGAGGTCGAGTACGACATCGCACTCGACTCGCTGCCCTCCTACCTGCGCGAGGATGTCGAGAACGGGATAGGGGCCGAGGGTCTCGAGCATGCCCGCCGCATCGTGGGCAACCTGCAGGACGACATCGACGAGTGCTCGCGCCCGAATCCGGACCCCGAGCAGTGCGAGGGCGCCGAACCGAGCGACCCCGCCGAACCGTCCGGTCCCTCCCCTAGCCGGCCGACCGAACCCTCCCCGAGCGAGCCCGGACCCACGGGACCCACTGGCGGCGCCGGCCAGACCGGCGGCGACCGCCCATGAGCGCCGCGACCCCGCAGGCCGGAGCCGAGGATCCGGGGCTGGCCCCCCGTAAACGGCGCGGCGCTGAGCTGTGGCTCCTGCTGATCGCGGTCGTCGTGGGTGTCGGCGCCTACGTCGCCGTGGGCCTCGGCTTCAACGGCGAGATCCCCGTCGACACCCTCCGACTGGCCGGCGGGATCGTCGGCATGGCCCTCGTCGCGCACGTCGCGATCCGCCGACTCGCCCCATACGCCGACCCGGTGCTGTTGCCGATCGTCGTCGCGCTCAACGGGCTCGGTCTCGCCATGATCCACCGCATCGATCTCAGCCTCGAGACCGACGGCTCGCCGGTCGGTCCGTTCGCAGGCAACCAGCTGATCTGGACCGCTCTGGGCGTGGTGAGCTTCGTGGGCGTGCTGCTCGTCGTGCGTGACCACCGGCGGTTGCAGGCCTTCACGTACACGTTCGGCTTCCTCGCCCTCGTGCTGCTCCTGCTGCCGCTCGTCCCCGGCCTGGGCGTCAACATCCTGGGCGCGCAGATCTGGATCCGGGTCGGCCCGTTCAGCTTCCAGCCCGGTGAGGTCGCAAAGATCTGCCTGGTCATGTTCTTCGCCGGCTACCTGGTGGTCAAGCGCGACGCCTTGGCGCTGGCGGGTCGGCGGTTCCTCGGCATCGACCTGCCCCGCGGACGCGATCTCGGCCCGATCCTCGTCGCCTGGCTGCTCAGCCTTGGTGTGCTCGTGTTCCAGCGCGACCTCGGTAGCTCGCTGCTGTTCTTCGGACTATTCCTGGTGATGCTCTACGTCGCGACCGAACGTCCGGGCTGGCTGTTCGTCGGCGGGCTCATGTTCGCCGCCGGGGCGTACTTCTCGTTCCTGACGTTCTCGCACGTGCAGGCGCGAGTCGACGGATGGCTCGACCCGTTCAGCGACACCGACGAGTACTTCCAGATCATCCAGGCCATGTACGGCATGGCGTACGGCGGGCTGCTCGGCCGCGGTCTGGGCCAGGGCGACCCGTCGATGACGCCGTTCTCCTACTCCGACTTCATCCTCACCTCGCTGGGCGAGGAGCTCGGGCTGGCCGGGATCATGGCGATCCTGATGATGTACGCGCTGCTCGTCGAGCGTGGTCTGCGGACAGCGCTGGTGTGCCGTGACGCCTTCGGCAAGCTGGTCGCCACCGGGCTCGCCGTCACCTTCGCCCTCCAGGTCTTCGTGGTGGCCGGCGGGGTGACCCGGCTGATCCCGCTGACCGGGCTCACCACTCCGTTCATGAGCCAAGGCGGCTCCTCGATGGTCGCGAACTGGGCGATCGTGGCGTTGCTGCTGAGGATCAGCGACCGGACCCGACGACCGGCCCCCGAGGTACGTCCGCTGGAGGCCGACGACGCCACCCAGGTGGTGAGGGTCCGATGAACCGACCGATCCGGGTGATGGCGATCGGTTGCCTGCTGCTGTTCGTGGCTCTGATGCTCAACGTCAACTACCTGCAGTACATCAACGCCGACGACCTGAACGCCCGCAACGACAACCGCCGGGTGCTCGTCGAGGAGTACTCCCGCGAGCGGGGGCCGATCGTGGTGGCCGGTGAACCCATCGCCAGCAGCGAGCCGGTCGACGACGAGTACGAGTACCTGCGGACGTACGAGGACCCGCGGCTGTACTCCAACCTGACCGGCTTCTACTCCTTCACATTCGGCTCCACGGACCTGGAGAACAGCCAGAACGGCATCCTGTCCGGCAGCGATCCCCGACTGTTCGTCAGCAGGGTCGTCGACCTCGTCTCCAGCGACCAGCCCTCGGGGGGCAGCGTCGAGCTGACCATCGACCCGGACGCCCAGCAGGCCGCCGCCGACGGCTTCGCAGCACTGGCCGAGGGCAGCCGGGGCGCCGCCGTCGCCCTTGACCCCGACACCGGTGCCGTCCTCGCGATGGTGTCCACACCGCCCTACAGCACCAACCAGATGGCCAGCCACGACTTCGACGACGTCAACGACTTCTACCGGAGCCTGCTGGAGTCCGAGGCCGACCCGCTCATCGACCGCAGCCGCGAGGAGCGGTACGCACCGGGGTCGGTCTTCAAGCTGGTCACCGCCGCCGCCGCGTTGTCTGACGAAGAGCTCGACCTGAGCCCCGACTCGCGGATCGAGTCCGGCTCCGCGCTGTCCTTCCCCGACGGCGGCAGCTACGTGCTGACCAACCAGAGCGACAACGTCTGTGGAGCGCAGCAGATCACGTTCACCCAGGCGATGGCAGCCTCGTGCAACACAGCGTTCGGCCGGCTCGCCCTCGCAGTGGGTCCGCAGGACCTGGCCGAGCAGGCCGAGGCGTTCGGCTTCGGCGACAGCAGCTACCTCGACGACCTCCAGGTCGCGCCCAGCCAGTTCGCCGGTGGCGACCCGGCGGAGCTCGACGGCCCACAGACCGCCCAGTCCGGCATCGGCCAGTTCGACGTGGCCGCCACGCCGTTGCAGATGGCGATCATCACCGCGAGCATCGCCAACGACGGCACCGTGATGCGGCCCTTCATCGTGTCCCAGGTCCGCTCCCCCGACGCCGAGGTGCTCGACCGGACCCAGCCCGAGACGTTGTACGACGACGCCGTGTCCGAAGACGTCGCGGAGGACCTCCGCGAGATGATGGTCGCCACCGTCGAGGACGGGACCGCCGAGAGCCTCGCCATCGACGGGGTCACCGTGGGCGGCAAGACCGGCACCGCGCAGCGCGGCGAGGACGACAACCCGTACGCCTGGATCGTGGGCATGGCCCCGGTCGACGACCCGCAGGTCGCGGTTGCCGTCTTCATCGAGGACGCCGGCGGCACCGCCCGAGACGACATCGCCGGTGGTGCCCTCGCAGGCCCGATCGCCAAGGCGGTCATGCAGGAGGTGGTCGCCCCGTGAGCGAGGTCTCCGTGGGCAAGGACCACCGCTACCGCCTGGACCGCCATCTCGCGACCGGTGGCATGGGTGAGGTCTACGTGGGCACCGACACGGTGCTCGGCCGAACCGTCGCGGTGAAGCTGCTCAAGCCCGAGTTCGCCGATGACAGGTTGTCACGCACCCGCTTCGAGAGCGAGGCGCGGCACGCGGCCTCCGTTCATCACCCCGGCATCGCGACCGTCTACGACTACGGTGAAGCCGCTGCCTCGAACGGCAAGATGCGCCCGTACCTGGTGATGGAGTACGTCGACGGCCGTCCGCTCTCAGAGCTGTTGACCGGTGGCCGGATCCGCGAAGCGACCGTCGTGGACCTGCTCGCCCAGACCGCCGACGCCCTGCAGGCCGCGCACGACTCCGACCTGGTGCACCGCGACGTGAAGCCGGCAAACCTCATCGTCACCCAGACCGGACAGGTCAAGGTCACCGACTTCGGCATCGCCAAGGCCACCGCTGATCAGCCGCTGACACAGACCGGGAGCGTGATCGGCACCGCGCACTACCTCTCGCCGGAACAGGCATCCGGACGTGAGGCGACCCCGCGCAGCGACGTCTACGCCCTCGGGGTCGTCCTGTACGAGTGCCTCGCCGGCAGGCGGCCGTTCGTCCACGAGTCGGCGGTTGCGGTGGCGATCGCGCACACCCGCGACGAGCCGCCACCGCTGCCCTCCGACGTCTCACCGTGGCTGGCCACGCTCACCATGGCGATGCTCAGCAAGGATCCCGACCAGCGACCCGGTAGCGCCGCGGCGGTGGCGTCGAGCCTGCGC
>JALZKQ010000071.1 GCA_030859165.1 Actinomycetota bacterium | reverse complement strand
GTCCAGATCAGTGTCCACGAGGGCCTCCGGGGCTCGAGTTGGGTATCCAACACCGATCCTGGGCACCCTCGACCTCAGATCACACGCGCCACACCAGCCACACCCCTTGGAATCACTGATCTAGGCGTCGATCGGCGAGCGGACGCCGGTGAGCTGCTCGGAGGCTTCCCACAGCAGACCTGCCGTCGTGGCGTCGCTGGCCCTCGCGGTGCGCGTCACGAGCGTGGGGTGCCCGCGCAGCTGCAACAGTCCGTGCGGTCCGACGTACGACCCGCCGGGCAGGTCCTGGGTCGCGGCGTACAGCGTCGGCGATGCACCCATCCCGTCGCTCTGTGCCACGGTCCGGTTGAGCACCGACATGACGACGCCGGCGACCCGGCTCGCTGAGTGCGACTGCAGGTTCGTCGCGGAGTAACCGGGATGGGCGGCCAGGGCGCGCACGCTCGACCCGCTCGCGCTCAGCCGGCGCTGCAGCTCGAGGGTGAACAGCAGGTTGGCGAGCTTGGACTGCTGGTACGCCCCCCACGGGCGGTACCTGCGTCGCTGCCAGTTGAGGTCCTCGAGGTCGATGTGGCCACCACGGTGTGCGATCGAGGACACGGTGACGACCCGGTGGGTCATGTGCGGGAGCAGCAGGTTGGACAGCGCGAAGTGGCCGAGATGGTTGGTGCCCAGCTGCATCTCGAAGCCTTCAGCGGTGCGTTGCAACGGGATGGCCATGACCCCTGCGTTGTTCACCAGCAGGTCGAGGTCGCCTTCCCAGGACTTCGCGAACGCGCGCACCGAGCTGAGATCGGCGAGGTCGAGCCGGCGGACGTCGTGTTCCCCCTCCATGGTGGCGGCGGCGCTCCTGCCACGCTCCACATCGCGTACCGCCAACACCACCCGCGCACCGGCACGGGCCAGCTCGCGGGCGGTGACCAGGCCCAGCCCGCTGTTGGCGCCGGTCACCACCGCGATCCGGCCGGCGAGGCTGGGCAGGTCCGAGATTGTCCAGGCAGGTGCCATGACGACCACACTAGACATCCGGCGGCGGCTGGATCACTCCCGGTCGGGCTCCACGACCTCGTCGAAAGCGTCGAGCACGTCGTCGACGGTGGGCAGACTGCTGTCGCTGGGCGTCGGACGTGCGCCTGCGGCACCGTGGTCGGCGACTTGGGCATCACGGCGAGCCCGGCGCAGATGGCGCTTCACGGTGGACAGCGAGCACTCGAGCCGGAGCGCTATCTGGTCGAGGGATTCGTCGGGGTGTGCGGCTCGCATCGCGACGACGGCGTCGTGGTCCACGGGGCGACGGTCACCGCGGACCCCGGCGATGACATCGAGGTCCTCGTCGGCCACGGAGATCTTGAGGAGGTCACGGATCCGTTTGCGCTCTCGCGGGGTCGTACACCCCATGAACCCCGCGACGTCGACCTGCGCTACCGCTGTGTAGAGGCACTCCGCGAGCATCGGGCACTCGGCACATGCCCGGCGCGCGCGCGCCAGCAGCGACCGGTGCTCGCGCCACTGCGCCGTGCTGACCCGCGACCGGGAGGGCGGGGCCTCCAGTGAGGGGTGCAGGAACAGTTCGGGCTCGAGGGCGCACGCGGGCAGTGCGGGGGCATCGGTGCGTACCGGTGCCGCCCGGGTGGTCGCGATTCGCACGAGTGCCCCCCAAGAGCGGACCACATGGAGTGCACAGGGTCTCCGGCGGCTCGAGTGGTCTCGGCCGGTCAGCTTGCGATGGGCGACCGGATTCCGACCGCCCCAGACTACTCACAGATACATGCCTCCGGAGTGGTTTTGGGTGCTTTCTCCCCCGTGGGCCGGGTCTGGGCCCGCCATACCCGGTTGCCCGCTGCCGCCGGGCAGTGCCCGGCGCATCTGCTCCAGCTGCGCCCGTGCGGACATCTGCTGGGCGTAGATCGCGGTCTGGATCCCCTGGAAGAGTCCCTCCAACCAGCCGACGAGCTGGGCGTGGGCGACCCGCAGCTCCGCGTCGGAGGGTGTCTCGGAATCGCTGAACGGCAGGCTGAGCTTCTCCAGCTCCTCGATCAGCTCCGGCGACAGGCCGGCTTCCAGCTCCTTGATCGAGGCCTTGTGGATCTCGCGCATACGACGTCGGCTGGCGTCGTCGAGCGGGGCGGACTTCACCTCCTCGAGCAGCTGGCGGACCATGTTGCCGATCCGCATCACCTTGGCGGGCTGCTCGACCATGTCGGTCACCGATCGCGGCTCCGGACCATCCTCGCCGCCGCCGGCGACGGCCATCCCGTCCGGGCCGACCACGAGTACCTGGCGGCGGCGGTCCTCCTCGGCTGGTTGTCCCTGCTGTTCGCTCATGCCCTTCAGCCTAGATGACTGAGTTATCGGCGCAGCGTCTCCGCTGGCGGTAGCCGAATGGCGCGACTCGCCGGCGTGTCGTCACCATGTCCCTACCCTCACGGATCAGGGGTGTCCGGCTCGGGCGGGAAGCACCTGCGGGCCGGTTCATACCCGCAGCAGCACCTTGCCGACGTGGCCGCTGTCCTCGACGAGCCGGTGGGCTTCGCGCACGTCGGCCAGGTCGAACACCTCGTGCACGACCGGGCGTACGGTGCCGTCGGCGATCAACGGCCAGACGTGCTCCTCCACACCGGCCATGATCGACGCCTTCTCCGCTGCCGGTCGCCCTCGCAGCGAGGTGGCCAGCACCGCTCCCCGCTTGCCGAGCAGGGTGGCCAGGTTCAGCTCGCCCTTGACGCCGCCCTGCATGCCGATGACCACCAGCCGACCGTTGGCAGCCAACGCGTCGACGTTGCGTCCGAGGTAGGCGGCGCCCATGTTGTCCAGGATGACGTCGGCCCCGGCGCCGCCGGTAGCCTCGCGGACCTGCTGGACGAAGTCGTCCTCGCGGTAGTTGACCAGGATCGAGGCGCCGAGCTCGCGGCAGCGTTCGAGCTTGCTGGCGCTGCCGGCGGTCACGGCGACGCGGGCGCCGAGCGCGACGGCGAGCTGGGTGGCCATCGTGCCGATCCCGCTGGAACCGCCGTGCACGAGCAGCGTCTCGTCGCGCCGCAGGCCGGCCACCATAAACACGTTGGACCACACGGTCGCGGTGACCTCGGGCAGCGCGGCCGCGGTCACCAGATCGACCCCGACCGGCACGGGCAGCACCTGGGCCTCGGGCACGACGACGCGCTCGGCGTACCCGCCACCGGACAGCAGGGCCACCACGGTGTCGCCCACCGACCACCGGGTGACCTCCGGCCCGACGGCACGCACGGTGCCGGAGCACTCCAGGCCGAGGACCTGGCTCACCCCAGGGGGTGGCGCGTAGTTGCCCTCCCGCTGTAACAGGTCGGCTCGGTTGACCGCGCTGGCGGCGACGTCGATGACGACGTCCCCGGGTCCGGGCACCGGGTCCTCGACGGTGCCGATGCTCAGCACCTCGACGCCACCGGCTCCGTCGCACCTGACTGCTCGCACGTGTCTCAGCCTTGCCCACCAGCGCGCTCCGCGCACATCCGGGTGATGACGTCGGCGACGTCGACGACGTCCGCCGGGCGGCCACCGCGCAGGGCGGCGGCGTAGCCGAGCAGGAACGTCGTCAGAGGTGCGGCAGGTCGTTCGACGGCGTGTGCGGCGTCGCGAGCCAGATCCAGCACCAGGTGGATGTCGACCTCGGCGTCGGTGCCGAGAGCGGACTGGACGGACGCGGTCCACTCCTGCAGGGTCATCGCTCCTCCTCCTGCACGGCTGCTCCAGCCGGTGCTTGTCCGGGTAGATCCCCGGGCGTGTCGACGTCGCGGGCCTCGTCGCCACACGCGGCAACCTCGGCCAGGGACAGCCCGGCGAGCAGCGTACGCATCGACGCGTCGGTCCAGTCGCGCTGCTGGGCCCGGTCGCGCAGCAGAGCGCTCCGCACCACGACGCTCAGGTGCTGGCGCCGCCCCCCGGCATCGACGAGGAGGGCGCCCTGACCGGAGGCGAGCGCGGAGTCGAGCAGTCGCCGGACCGTCTTGCCGTCGACGAAAGGCAGGTCACCGGCCAGGAGCACCGTCCACGGTGCACGGACGTGGGCCAGGCCCGCGACCGCTCCAGCCGCCGGTCCAGCGCCGGGCGGGTCCTCACGCGTCCAGATCACGTCGGCGCGGACCGGCCGCGGCACCCCGACCACGATGCGCCGATCCGCCGATACGACCGCGGCGAGCACCCGATCGAGCAGGGGGACGCCGGCGACCAGTGCCGCGGTCTTGTCCGCACCGAAGCGCCGGCCGCTTCCACCGGCCAGCAGCACCGCGTCGTACGCCGCGTCCTCCACCCGGGCCGTCATGGCGCGCAGTCTGCCTCAGCCGGCACCGAGCCGCCGGTCGCAGGAGCCAGCGCCGAGCCAGGTGTCCCGGCGCGCTCGTCGCTGCCAAGATGGCGCGATGAAGGTCGCCCTCGTCCAACTTTGCGCTGCCACCGACTCCGCGGCCAACAGACATGCCATGTCCGGGTGGGTGGACCGGATCCGGGCGAGCGGTGCCGGACCGGACCTCGTGGTGTTCCCCGAGGGCGCGATGCACGACTTCGGCAGCGCTGACCACGACCTCTCCGCGGTCGCAGAGCCGCTCGACGGGCCGTACGTCCAGGCGCTGGGCACGCATGCCCGACGGCTGGGCGCGGCTGTCGTGGGGCACATCTTCGAACGCAGCGACACCGGGCTGCCGTACAACACCCAGGTGGTCGTAGAGCCGAACGGCTCGGTCGCCGCGACGTACCGCAAGATCCACCTGTACGACTCCTTCGGCTACGCCGAGTCCGACCGGCTGGGTGCCGGCGGGATCATGCCCGTGGTGATCGACGTCGCCGGCCTGCCGGTGGGCCTCATGACCTGCTACGACCTGCGCTTCCCCGAGATGGGGCGCGCGCTCGTCGACGCAGGGGCCCAGCTGCTCGTCCTCCCCGCCGCGTGGGTCGCGGGGGCCCTGAAGGAGGACCACTGGCAGCTGCTGGTGCGTGCCCGCGCGGTGGAGAACACTGTCTACGTCGCGGCTGCGGCACAGTGCGGACGGGCGTACTGCGGGCACAGCATGCTGGTCGACCCGATGGGGGTGGTCGTGGCAGCAGCAGCCGAGGCCGAGGCCCTGGTGACGGGGGACGTCGATCCGGATCGGCTCGAGCGGGCACGGGCCACCAATCCCTCTCTGCGCAACCGCCGGTTCGGGTCGCAGGCAGGCACGTGAGCCGGGGCTCCATGGCAACAGTCGTGCGCCTGGGCGCCGCGACCGCGTGGTTGCTCGCCTGGCTCGCCGGCTCCCTCGCGGCCGCGGCCGAGCTGGTCACCGTGGAGCGCGTGCCGGCGTGGTTGCCCGAGTACGGCGCCGCAACGCTGACCGTGTTGTTCGCCGTGGCGCTCACCCGGCGCAGCGGTGGCCGGGTCTGGTTCTGGTCGATGTTGGCGGGCGTGCCGGTCGCCGGGGCGCTGATCCTCGACCAGCGTTGGCTGCTGTCGTCGGTCGCCGTGCTCGCTGCCGTGCTCGGCGCGATCGTCGCGGTGATGCTGACCCGGCCCGCCGGGAGCCTGCTGAGACTGCTCCACGAGTACCTCCTGGCGCTCGTCCTCGCAGCCAGCGCCGGCCTGGCCGTCAATGCCTGGGGAGCCAGCGTTGACCCGATCCGCTTTCCGCTGGCCGTGCTGGTCCTGACCCTGATCCTGATGATCGTGCTGGTCTGGCAGCTCGGCGCGGGCTACCACGGCATCGGCCGCCGGGGTCTGGTGCTGATCGCCGGTGGGGCGGTGCTGGTGACCATGGTGCTCGTCTACTCGCGGGTGTTGCGCGAGTACGGCTCGGTGACGGTCATCGAGACCGTCGACAGCGCCGCGGCGTGGACCACCGACCGGTTTGGCGGGGTGCCGCGGCCGATCGAGGTGCTCGTGGGATTTCCCGCGCTGCTGTGGGGTGTCTGGGTCCGCTCGAGCCGTCGCCAGGGCTGGTGGATGTGCGCCTTCGGCACCGTCGGAACCGCGACGGTGGCCACGACCCTGGCGAACCCGGACGTGGAGCTCGGGTACGCCGGCTTGTCCACCGCGTACTCGATCGCGCTCGGTCTGCTGCTGGGTCTGCTGGTGATCCGCGTCGACGCACTGCTGACCGGCGGACGCCACACGGGCACCGGCCGTCGGGCACGCCGTGACAGTCGTGAAACCGACCGGGTGCGACCCGAGCCGCGGCGCACGACGCCGCTGTGCTGAGCAACGGCCGGCCGATCGTGCCGGTGTAGCGTTCAGACGTTCCGGACCGTACGACGCCAGCGACTCGAGGAGCACCGATGGCCAGCGAGATCGTCGCGGAGATGGTCGCCAACGTGTGGAAGGTGGTGGCCTCGCCCGGCGACATCCTCGCCGCCGGCGACACCGTGGTCATCCTGGAGTCCATGAAGATGGAGATCCCGGTCCTCACCGACCACGGCGGTCGGGTCGCCGAGCTGAGGGTCGATGAGGGCGACGTCGTCCAGGAGGGCGACATCCTCGCCGTGCTCGCCTAGGACCGGGCGTCAGTCGGCGCGGGTTGCGTGGACCAGGAAGTCGACCTGGCTCTGCTTGCGCATGATCATGTGCTCGAGGAGATGCTCGAGCGCCTCGCTGTGCGGCTCCTGGCCCGAGTGCGCGATGACCTCGTGCAGCCCGGCGACTGCCGCCTGCTCGTTGTCCAGGAGCTGGGTCAGCGCCTTGGTCGACGACGAGTTCACCTCGACGCTGGCGACATCGAAGGAGGGGTTCCCGCCGAGCGCCGACATCTTCTCCACGAGCTGGTAGGTGTCGGTCAGCTCGTCCGCGACGAAGCTCCGCAGGCTGGGCTTCAGCGCGGTGCCCAGGACGCCACCCATCGACCCCGCGAGCAGGGTCATCAGCAACAAGGATCTTCCCTGCAGCCGGAGCACCTCGGTCAACGACCGGATCACCTCTTCGGTGTCCATCTTCTCGCTCATGCCGTTTCCGTTCTCTGGGAGCGTCGGCCCCAGGGTGCTCCCATCGCGCGGGTGCGGCCACTCGAACGTGTCGGGGCCCTCGGCCCTGGCCGGCTGGCCCTTGACCGGGCAGGTGCCAGAATGTGTCGGCGGCGGATCCACCGGATTCGTCCCGGAGGGGTGCCGGAGTGGCCGATCGGAACCGCCTTGAAAGCGGTCGCTGGCAGAGATGTCAGCCGCGGGTTCGAATCCCGCCCCCTCTGCCACCTGCCGGATGACCGGCTCGACATGCTGGAAGGAAGCCCGTGCCCACCAGCCGGTACCACCTCGCGCGCGGGGCGAGCATGCTGACCTTCGGCGGCTCGGCGCTCTTGTGCGGCGGGTCCTACCTCACCGGTGTGGTCCTCGACCGGGTCACCGACGACAGCATCGGATGGGTGGTCGTGCGTGCCGCCGTCCTCGGTCTCGCCGTGGTCTTCCTGGTCGGCCTGCTGCGTGGGTTGTGGCGCCTGGTACGACCACCGGTGGTACTCACCCTGCGGGCCGAGGGCTACGCCGTGACACGCACCATCGGCTCAGGGACCCGCGCGGCCAGCTGGCAGGACGTCGAGAGGGTTGAGTCGGTGATGTCGGATCGCAGCACGGTCGTCGTCGTACGCCTGCACTCCGGCGCCGCCACGCAGATTCCGGCCCGTCTGGTGGAGGAGCCGCTGCGGGACTGGACGGCGGACCTGGATGCCCGCCTGAACACCGCCTTCGGACAGCGGCGCCTGTAGCGGCCTCGAGGCGCCGCGCTGCGCTCGAAGGCCGACCTGTAGCCTGTCTCGGCCAGCCGCTCCTCGTGTTCGGACGGCGTGGAGGTGTCGCATAGTGGCCTAGTGCGCCCGCCTGCTAAGCGGGTTGAGGTGAAAACCTCTCGCGGGTTCAAATCCCGCCACCTCCGCCACGAGTGGTTCTGACATCGCATCGACGCGAAGGGGCGCACGTGGACCAGCTCAGTCTCGGAGTGATGGCACGCTCGCGCAAGGAGAACGAGCGCCGGCTGCCGATCCACCCGCTGCACGTCGAGCGGATCGAGCCCGACCTCAGGGGGCGTGTCTACCTCGAGCACGGTTACGGCGAGCGGTTCGGCGTGTCCGACGAGCAGCTCGCGTCCTCCGTCGCCGGGTTGCGTTCCCGTGAGCAGCTCATCGCGCAGTGTGATGTCATCCTGCTCCCCAAGCCGCTGCCGGAGGACCTCGCGGAGCTTCGCGAGGGGCAGGTGCTGTGGGGCTGGCCGCACTGCGTCCAGGACGAGCAGCTCACCCAGGTGGCCATCGACCGGCGTCTGACGCTGATCGCCTTCGAGGCGATGAACCACTGGACCGACGACGGCCGGTTCAACCTGCATGTCTTCCACAAGAACAATGAGCTGGCCGGCTACTGCTCGGTGCTGCACGCCTTGCAGATCATCGGATCGACGGGTGACTACGGTGCTCGACTGACAGCGACCGTGATCGGGTTCGGGGCAACTGCCCGGGGTGCCGTGACTGCCCTGAATGCGCACGGGGTGCACGACGTCCACGTCCTGACCCATCGCGACGTGACCGCAGTCGGATCGCCGATCCATTCCGCGCGGTTCGTGCAGTTCGACCACAGCGACGCGGACCCGCGCAGCGCTCACGTGTTGTCCGCCAGTGGGCGAATCCCGATCGCCGCGTTCCTGGCCGAGCACGACATCGTCGTCAACTGCGTGCTGCAGGACACGGACGCCCCACTGACATTCCTCGGCGACGACGACCTCGCCAGGCTCGCGCCGGGAAGCCTCATCGTCGACGTCTCTTGCGACGAGGCGATGGGATTCAGCTGGGCAAGACCGACGACGTTCGATCAGCCGACCCTCGTGGTCGGCAACCACGTCCACTACTACGGCGTGGACCACAGCCCGTCCTACCTCTGGAACTCCGCCACCTGGGAGGTCAGCGAGGCCCTGCTGCCCTACCTGCGGGCAGTGCTCACCGGGCCGGACGCGTGGGAAGCCGACGAGACCCTCCGGCGAGCCATCGAGATCCGCGAAGGAACCATCGCAAACGCCGCAATCCTGTCCTTCCAGGACCGCTCACCGGACTACCCGCACGCCCGTCGATGACCGGCGCCGTCGAGGTCTACGGTCATGACGGCGTTCGCTCGGGTTGCCTCGGCACGTCCGCGGGCTGCACGCTCGTGACATGGCAGCCAACCTCGCAACGGCCGAGCAGGTGGAACGGGACGCGCTCCTGGACTTCGTGCGGACCCGGCACAGGGGGACGTTCGTCACGCAGCGCCGCGACGGACGACCGCAGATGTCCCCGGTCGCCTGTGGTGTCGACACGCAGGACCGCATCGTGATCTCGACCTATCCAGAGCGGGTCAAGGTGCACAACGCGCGCCGCGTTCCCGAGGTGTCCATCCTGATCCACTCCGACGACTGGGACGGCCCCTACGTCCAGGTCGACGGCACGGCGGAGGTCATCGACATGCCAACCGCGACCGAGCCGCTGGTCGACTACTTCCGTTCGATCGCCGGCGAGCACCCGGACTGGGCGGAGTACCGCGACGCGATGCGGCGGCAAGGCAAGTCGCTCATCCGGATCACGATCCAGCGCTGGGGTCCGATCGCCACCGGGGGGTTCCCGCCCGGCCGTACGCCGCAGGGCTGAGCGCCGGCGTCCAGGCTGCCCCCGTCAGGGTCGGCGGCCGAGCAGAGCGAGGAGCTGCGCCTGCGGGTCCGCGGAATCGACCTGCACCGGGTCGTCGAAGAGGCCCGAGCCAGCGAGCTCGTCCGCGTGCTCCTGCGCGTACGCGAGCACGTGGGCGACCACGTCGTCGTCGAGATCCTCACTCAGGCCGGCTCCGCGGGCGAGGTCCCAGGCGTGCACGGTGAGGTCCAGCAGCATCTCCTCGGCGTACTCCTGGACGGGGCGCTCGCCCGAGGACAACTGCACCGTGTCGTCGACTCCGGCGGCGGCCCAGGCGTCCATCGAGTCGTTGATGGCGCGGGTCCAGGCCGCCGGGGGGTCGTCGTCGAGGACGTCCCCGTCGAAGCGGCTGCCCACCTCGCCGATGGTGGCGCCCTCGAGCAGCTCGACGGCCCACAGGTGCTCGACGACGAGGTGCCCGACCAGGTCGCGCACCGTCCAGGCTCTGCACGGCGTCGGACGGTCCCAGCCGTCGTCGGGGACGTCGAGGACGCGCGAGCCGAACTCCTTGGCTGCGGTCGGCAGCAGGTCACGGGCAGAGAGGCCGGTTGTCGACATGTGTCAAGCCTCACCTGCCGGGCCGCGGTTGTCATCTCGAGACGGACCGCGGTGGCGAGGGCGACTGGGCCAGACTGAGCAGGTGAGAACCGTGGGCGTGGAGGAGGAGCTGCTGCTGGTGGACGCCGGCAGCGGAGCCCCGGTGTCGGTGGCAGGTGCTGTGCTGCGGCACCATGCGTCCGGCCCGGGTACGCATGAGGACCAGCGGCCCGGCGGCTCCCTGGACGCCGAGCTGAAGCAGGAGCAGGTCGAGACCGACACGCATCCGCAGACCGACCTCGCTGCCGTGGGCGCGGACCTGCGGGCGTGGCGCCGGCACGCGGATGCCTCGGCGCGCGAGTCCGGTGCTCGGGTGGCGGCGCTGGCGACCTCACCGGTGCCGGCTACCCCGCAGACGACGTCGACGCAGCGCTACCTGCGCATGGCCGAGCACTTCGGGCTCACGCAGCGCGAGCAGCTGGTCAGCGGATGCCACGTGCACGTGTCGATCGACTCGCCCGAGGAGGGTGTGGCCGTGCTCGACCGGATCCGGGTCTGGCTCCCGGTGCTGACCGCACTGTCGGCGAACTCGCCGTACTGGCAGGGGGCGGACTCCGGCTACGAGAGCTTCCGCTCCCAGGCGTGGGCCCGCTGGCCCATGGCCGGCCCGATCGACGTGCAGGAGTCCGTGCAGCGGTACCGCGCCCTGATCGAGGGGATGCTCGCCACCGGTGTGGTGCTGGACGAGGGCATGATCTACTTCGACGCCCGGCTGGCACGGGAGTACCCGACGATCGAGGTACGCGTCGCCGACGTCTGCCTGCACGTGGATGACACGGTGCTGATCGCCGGCCTGACCAGGGCGCTGGTCGAGACCGCGGCCGCCGAGTGGCGGGCCGGCCGGCCGCCGGTCGCCACCTCTACATCGCTGCTGCGACTCGCACGCTGGCGGGCCGGCCGCAGTGGCCTCACCGACGTCCTCCTGCACCCACTGGAGGACACCCCGCGCGCGGCCGGCGAGGTGGTCGCCGCGCTGTTCGAGCACGTACGTCCGGCCTTGGCCGCGGCGGGGGACGAGGGGCGGGTGAGGACGCTGCTGGCGCAGGTGGGACAGCGTGGCACCGGGTCGCAGCGACAGCGCAGGGCCTTCGAGCAGACCGGCCGGCTCTCCGAGGTGGCCCTGGACGCGGCAGACGCCACGTGCGGTGACTGATCGCTCAGGCGGTCCGGCACCACCGGCGAAACGCTGCCGGGCGATCCGTCGTGACGCCAGTGGCTCCCTTCTCCACGGCCGTTCGCCACACCGCAATGTCGTTGGTGAGGCGGACCCAGACGGGCCTTCCGGATGCCTGGATCTCTCGTACCTCGTCGGCGGTCATGGCCCCGGTGAACGCCAGCACGAGGTCCGACGAACGCTTCTCCGCCTCGTCGGGGGTGAGCGGCTCATCGGGTTCTGCCCGCCAGAAGGTCTTCACCTTGGGGGCTGTGTCGCGCAGGGCCTTGAGGAAGCCTCGGGTGCCACCCACGTAGACCCGGCCCAGCAGCCGGTGCCTGCGCAGTGACTTCTGGAGGCGCTCGATCAGGTGCGGGTGACCGACCCAGTAGTCCTGGTACTTCTTGCCCTCGATCATCGCCTGCTGTCCAGGATTGGCCCGCACCTCGTCCAGGAACGCCGCCCAGCTCATCACCTGGCCGCCGTGCGGCTCGGTGGTGAGCGCGTTGACCTCTTCGACGCTCATCTCCTCGATTCTTCCGGTGCCGTCGGTGGTGCGATCCACGGTGTTGTCGTGCATGAAGTACAGGCGGTTGCCCTCGACCACCCGCAGGTCCAGCTCGACAAAGGCATCCAGCGCGTAGGCGCGGTCGACGGACTCGACGGTGTTCTCGTCCACCGTTGCGTGCGCTCCGCGGTGTGCCACGGCCGTCGCACCGCAGTTCGGTGCCGCGGCCGAGACGGCAGCCGGTGCCACCACGGCCCCGGTGACCAGGAGCAAGGTCACTGCGCTGCCGATGCGGACGTCGATTCTCATGCGTTCTCCTCGCTTCACGGTGAAGGTCAGACCGTAACGCGTCACGCCATCCGCCGACGATCTTTTGCCGACTTCTGAGAGGAAGTCCACCCGACACAGGTCGGTCGACAACGAGTCGGAAGTGGCCGAGGTCACCGGCGTCGCTAGGATCGACGCACGCACACTGTCCCTGGACGACGACCCGAAGTCCCTGGACGACGACCCGAATGCTCTGGACGACCCGAATGCCCTGGACGACCCAATGGCTGCACTGGCATGACCTCGCTGCAGGATCACGGATCCCGCACGGACGACCACGGGACCGGCATCGACCCCGATGACCTCGCGCTCTGCCTGCACGTGCTGGCCCGGGCCGAGGACCTGCCGCCCGAGCACCCCGACGCCGTGGCCGTCCGTCGCGCCACGGGCAAGGTGTTCAAGGCGGTCAAGGAGCGCCGCCGGGCACAGCGCCGCGAGGCCGTCCTCATGGCGGACCGCACGGTCACCGCGGCCACCGCGACCGGCTCGCCTGACCGCATCGACGACGAGACGCAGGGCATCCCCCTGGTGTCCCACGTCGCCGGCGCGAGTGCCGGCACCCTGCTGCGGGGACGCGCCTGCTACACCTGCAAGCAGCGCTACACCCTCGTCGACGCGTTCTACCACCAGCTCTGCCCGTCGTGCGCGGCCCTCAACGCCGCCCGCCGCAGCGCCCGCACGGACCTGAGCGGCCGGCGGGCGCTGCTGACCGGTGGCAGGGCCAAGATCGGCATGTACGTCGCGCTACGGCTGCTGCGCGACGGCGCCCACACCACGATCACGACAAGGTTCCCGAACGATGCTGCGCGGCGCTTCGTTGCGACGCCCGACAGCGCGGACTGGCTGCACCGCCTGCGGATCGTCGGCATCGACCTGCGCAACCCCGGCCAGGTCGTCGCGCTCGCGGAGTCGGTGGCAGCGCTCGGCCCGCTCGACGTGCTCGTCAACAACGCTGCGCAGACCGTATGTCGGTCAGCGGGGTCCTACGCCCCGCTCGTCGAGGCGGAGTCGGCGCCGCTGCCGAGCGGTCCGCTGCCGGAGCTCATCACCTTCGGCCACGCGCGCGACGCCCACCCGGCGGCGGTGACGAACGCGCTGAACCGGTACCTCGTCCCGCACGCCCCGTCGGCCGCGGCCCTGACCGGGGCCGCGTTGACC
>JALZKQ010000115.1 GCA_030859165.1 Actinomycetota bacterium | reverse complement strand
CACCTGCACGGTTGCGCCGCGGTCGCCGCGAGCCGCGACGGGCCCATCACCGCCGGCGACGTGGCGGCAGCGCTGCCGGCAGCCATCCGCGCGGCGATCCGGACGGCACCGGTCCGGGTCCCCCGGTGACCCGACGAGCCCTGCCGCGCTGCAAGGATCAGCGTCGATGACCACGACGACGAAGCACCCTGCGCGGGTCTGGGCCGAGGTGGACCTGTCGGCGGTGCGGGCCAACGTGACCCGGCTGGCCGAGGTCGCCGGCGAGGCCGCCCTGATGGTCGTCGTCAAGGCCAACGGTTACGGCCACGGCATGGTCGAGGTGGCACGGGCCGCCCGCGACGCCGGTGCACCGTGGCTCGGCGCCGCCGTGCTCGAGGAGGCGGTCGCCCTGCGGGCCGCGGGCGACACCGGGCGGATCCTCACCTGGCTCGCCACGCCGGGGGAGTCCTACGACGAGGCTGTCAGCACCGGGATCGACGTCACCGCCTCCGCCTGCTGGCAGCTCGCGGACATCGTGGCGTCTGCACGCCGGGTGGGCCGGCGGTCCCGTCTGCAGCTCAAGGTCGACACCGGCCTTGCCCGCAACGGTGCCTCGGTGCAGGAGTGGCCTCAGCTGCTCGCCGCTGCCGGCGCCGCCCAGGACCGCGGCGAGGTCCTCGTCACCGGCGTGTGGTCACACTTCGCCTGCGCCGACGACCCGGAGCACCGGGCCAACGACGCCCAGGAGCGGCGCTTTCGAGGTGCGCTGGTCGATGCGCACGCCGCCGGTCTGGATCTCGAGGTCACGCACCTGGCCAACTCTGCGGGTGCCCTGCTGCGCCCGTCGTCCCGCTTCGACCTCGTGCGTTGCGGCATCGCTGCCTACGGGCTCAGCCCCGCTCCGCGGCACGCCACCGCGGCCGAGCTCGGGCTGCGTCCGGCGATGACCCTGCGGGCCCGGCTCGCCGCGGTGCGTACGGTGTCGGCCGGGCAGGGGGTGTCCTACGGCTGGACGCACGAGACGTCGCGGCCCGCGTCGCTGGGCCTGGTCCCGGTGGGTTACGGCGACGGCATTCCCCGGCACGCCTCGAATCGGGCACACGTGCAGGTGGGCGGTGTGCGCGCCCCCGTCGTGGGCCAGGTCTGCATGGACCAGATCGTCGTGGACCTCTCCGCGGTCGATGCCCAGCCGGGCGACGAGGTGGTGCTGTTCGGCGCCGGGGACCTGGGCGAGCCCACCGCACAGGACTGGGCGGATGCCGCAGGGACCATCTCGTACGAGGTGGTGACCCGGCTCGGTGGACGTATCGACCGTAGGTTCGTCGGGCCGGACGCCGCATGAGCCGCTGGCGCGCAACGGCGTCGCTGGCCGGGGCGCTGGTCGGGGTCGCGGCCGCCGGTGCGGCTACCACTCTCGCCGTCCGGCACCGCCACCGGCGTACGGAGGTCGCGCGTGCGGGTGAGGATGTCCCACTCGGCTCGCTGCGCGGCGACGCCCGTACCGTCGTCGCCGAGGACGGCGTACCCATCCACGCAGAGGTCGACGAGCCGGCCGCAGACGCGGACCCGAGCGCTCCGACGTTGGTGTTCGTGCACGGCTGGACGTTGAGCCTGGACTGCTGGCACTACCAGCGGGCAGGCTTCGGCGACACCCACCGGGTGGTGGTCTACGACCATCGCTCGCACGGCCGGTCCGGCGCATCGTCACCCGAGCACTGCACGGTCGCCCGGCTCGGCGGTGACCTGGCGGCCGTCATCGAGCAGGTGGTGCCCACCGGACCGATCGTCTTGGTCGGTCACTCCATGGGTGGGATGACGGTCATGTCCTACGCCCAGCAGTACCCCGACCTGTTCCGCGAGCGTGTCGTCGCCGTCGCCCTCATCGGCACCAGCGCAGGAGACCTCGCCCGGCTGGTCCCAGGACGCCGCACGCTGCTGACGCGGGTGTCACCCACCGTCGGGGTGCTGGTGGGTCGGGTGCCGCGCGCGGTGGACGTCGGCCGTCGCCTGACCGGTGGGTTCGGCTACGAGGCGACCCGCCGTTTCGCGTTCGGTGAGCATCCGAGCCCCGCACACGTGGCCTTCACCGACGCCATGGTCACGCAGAGCCCGGCTTCGGTGTTCCTCGACTTCTGGCCGCTGTTCACGACCCTGGACATGTACGACGTGGTCGCAGCCTTCGAGGATGTGCCGACGGCGATCATCGTGGGAACCAAGGACGCCGTGACCCCGGTCCGGCACAGCCATCGGATCGCCGAGCTGCTCCCCGGGGCCGAGCTGGTCGTGTGCGTAGGAGCAGGCCACATGGTCATGCTCGAGCAGCACGGTCGGGTCAACGAGGCGATCGCGGCCGTCATGGACGCAGGCACCGCATGACGGCGCTCAACGTGATGGAAGCCGGGGCGCAGCACGCCGAGGCCGTGCTCGGGGTCATCCACCGTGCGTTCGCCGTCCGGCCGCCGCTGGACCCGCCGTCGACGGCCATGCAGGAGACGGTCGAGTCGGTGCGCGCGGCGCTGTCGGACGCCGGGGGCCTGCTGGTGCTGCGGCGCGGCCTACCCGTCGGCGCGATGTTCTTCGACCGCAGCCGACCGGGCCTGCTCGGACTGAAGCGGGTCAGCGTCGACCCTGCCCACCAGGGCCACGGTGTCGCCTCCGCGATGGTCGGCGTCGCCGAGGACGTCGCGGAGTCCTACGAGTACGACGGCGTCTGGCTGACCGCACGCGAGGAGCTGCCCGACAACCTCGCCTTCTGGCAACGACGCGGCTACGTCCGGATCGGCGTCGACGGCCCGTCTGTCCAGCTGGGCAAGACGCTGTGGGTGGCGCGCACCCTGCCCACCGCGAAGGACACCCGAGCGCTCGGTGGACGACTGGCACGGATGCTGTGCGCCGGTGACCTGTTGGTCCTGACCGGCGGGCTCGGCGCCGGCAAGACGACGCTGGCGCAGGGCATCGGGACCGGGCTCGGCGTGCGCGGTCCGGTCACCTCGCCGACGTACGTCATCTCCCGGGTGCACCCGTCGCTGGTGGACGGACCGGCGCTCGTGCACGTCGACGCCTACCGGCTCGACGGTGCCGCCGAGCTCGACGACCTCGATCTCGATGCCTCGCTGGAGGAGTCGGTGACCGTCGTCGAGTGGGGTGAGGGCCTGGCCGAGGGGCTCAGCGACAACTGGCTCGAGCTGCGCCTGGACCACCTGGGCGACGGCAGCTCGCGCGGTGCCGCCGCCCTGGCCGCCGCCGGACCGTGGCGCAACCGCGTGCCCTCGCCCGTCGAGCTGTCCCCAGGGGAGGACACCCGGGTGGTCAGCGTGCGACCGCACGGCCCCCGATGGGTCGGGGTGCGGCTGCGCTCGGCCGTGCTCGCGCACTAGCGACCAAGGACCGCTGGATGTCGCTGCCGGACGGTCGCGCACGAGAGCTCCTGCGTATGCTCACCGATCGTGCTCCTGCTCGCCTTCGACACCGCCACCCCCCACGTCGCCGTCGCGCTGCACGACGGGACTGACACCCTGGGCACCTACGACGGCGAGGGCGCGATGCGGCACGGCGAGCTGCTGGCTCCCGGGATCGCCCACGTGCTCGCGCAGGTGGGTGCGCAGATGCGTGAGGTCACCGACGTGGTGGTCGGTGTCGGTCCCGGGCCGTACACGGGGCTGCGTGTGGGTGTGGTGACCGCGCGGACGTTGGCGGCGGCCCTCGGAGTGCGCGCGCACGGCGTGTGCAGCCTCGACGGTCTTGCGGCCAGCGCCCGCGAGGACGGCCTGGTCGGTGGCTTCGTGGCCGCCACCGACGCGCGCCGCAAGGAGGTGTACTGGGCCCGCTACGACGCGGCCGGCCGGCGGGTCGACGGCCCGCACGTGGACCTGCCGGTGGTGCTCGCCGCACGCCTGGCCGAAGGTGAGCAGGTCATCGGGCGTGGGGCACAGCTGTACGCCGACATCCTGCCCACGGCCCACGGGCCACTGGACCCGCGGGCGTCGGCCATGGCCGCCGCGGTCGCCACGGGGCGGATCCGGACGCTGCCGCTGGAACCGCTCTACCTCCGCCGTCCCGACGCCGTCGAGCCGGCCGGCCGCACGCGGCTGACGTGACCTCCACCCGCCCGGCAGGTGCCGATGACCTAGCGGCGCTGGTCGCCGTGGAGCGCGAGTGCTTCGGTGCGAGCGCCTGGTCCGAGGACGTCCTGGCCTCGGAGCTGGCCGACGTACCCGACATCCGCAGCGTGCTCGTCGCACCCGCGACCGGTGAGGTGCGGGCGTACGCGGTGCTCATGACGCTCGGCGAGGTCGCGGACCTGTCCCGGATCGCCGTGTCGCCGGCGTCCCGCGGCCAAGGTCTGGGGCGCTCGCTGCTCGCCGCCGCGCGCGAGCGGGCGACCAGCTGGGGGTGCGAGCGTATGTTGCTGGAGGTGCAGTCCGACAACGCTGCCGCGCTCGCGCTGTACGCCGGGGCAGGCTTCGAGCGGATCGACGTTCGACGCGGCTACTACGGCCCGGGGCGCGACGCCGTGGTGATGCGGCTGCGGCTGTGAAGGCCTGCGTCGCCCGCTACGGTGTGCGACGTGCGCGATCTCACCTACCCGCCGGTCGTGCTGGCGGCCACGACGGTCTTCAAGGCACTGGGCATCCGCTTCCAGATGAGGGGCCTGGAGCACATCCCCCGCTCCGGTCCGGCCGTGCTCGCCTGCAACCACGTCTCCTATGTCGACTTCATCTTCGGCGGGTACGCGGCGCATCGCGCCGGGCGGCGGGTCCGGTACATGGCCAAGAAGGAGATCTTCGACCACCGCATCGCCGGTCCGATGATGCGCTCGCTGCACCACATCTCGGTGGACCGCTCGGACGGGCTCACCTCCTACGCCGAGGCGCTGCGATACCTCGGTCAGGGCGAGGTGGTCGGGATGTTCCCCGAGGCCACGATCAGCTACACCTACGAGCTCAAGGACTTCAAGACCGGCGCCGTACGACTCGCCGGCGAAGCGGGGGTGCCGCTGGTACCGGTCGTCCTGTGGGGGACCCAGCGCATGCTGCCCAAGGGTCGCGAGCGTGACTTCCGTCGCGGTCAGACGCTCGCCATCACCGTCGGCGAGCCGATGCACCCGACCTCCCAGGACGCGCACCGGCAGACCGTCGAGCTCAAGGCGCGGATGGCCAGGCTGCTCGACGAGACCATCCGGGCCTACCCGGAGCGGCCCGCGGGAGCGTGGTGGCTGCCCAAGTCGCACGGTGGCTCGGCACCCGACGCCTCCGAGGTCGAGCAGCTCTACCGCGACGAGCGCCGTGCCAAGATCGCCCAGCTGCGCAAGATGCGCGAGGAGGGCAAGGCCTGACGCGGCGTGCTCACTCAGGAACCCAGCACGTACGGCGCGTCCTGGGTGTCCACGCTGCCGGCGCGTGCCGCAGCCGCAGTCTCGCAGGTGCCTGCACCCACGGTGCACCGGACCAGGGCGGTCGTGCCGTCCTGCTCGAGCTGGATCAGCAGCGAGTCGTCGTCCTCGAACCGGCTGGTCATGAAGAATGCGTCCTCCACACGGATCAGCTCGGCACCGGTCCGTGCGTCGAGCACGACGTTGTACGCATCCGCGTAGCCGTCTCCGTAGGACGATGCCCCCCACGCGTACGAGCCGTCGGTGCTGAAGCCGAGGATCCGGTGCTCACAGGTCTCCCACAGGGCAGTACCCGTGGAGATCTCCTTGACCTCGGTGCAGCTCCCGAAGTCGTCGGTGGACACCATGTCGGCGACCAACGAGCCGTCAGAGGCGACGGCAGTCGGTCGGCGTATCCCGGCGACCTCGACGACCTGCGACTCGCCGATCGTCCAGGTCCGCAAACCCTGCCGTGTGGTGAACCACACCCTGTCCCCCGCGAACCCGGCCCTCAGCTCTGCGGCCGGTGCACCCAGGTCGACCCGGCCGCCCTCGCCGGGCGGTGCCTGCATGTCGAGGGCGACCAGTTCCTGGCCCGCATCCCCGCCTCCGTCACCGGCCGGCAGGTAGACGACGTACCGGTCGTCGGGGGAGGCCCAGGGACCGGCCGAGAGCGCTCCGAGGGTCGGCGGCCACTCGTCGCTGGCCGACCGGGTCCGAAGCTCGGAACCGTCGGCACCGTCGACCCGGTAGAAGACCGTCCCGTCGGCGTGGGCCAACGCGCGGATCCCGCTGGCAGGCACGTCCAGCTCCAGGGTCTGGTCACCGGCGTGGAAGGTGCTGCCCTGCACGTACGGGAGCGCCGGTGCCGGCCCGTCATCCAGTTCCGCCAGGTCGATGGGCTGCTCGAAGGGGTCCGGCTCCCGCTCGGCGGGGTCCTGTGTCGGGTCGGCCACGTCGTCGGGCACCGGATCGGGGCCCGGGTCGACGACGTCGGGTTGGTTGTCCTGTGCCACCAGGTCACCGGCGCGCAGCCCGACCGGCACGGCGATCACTGCCGCAGCGAGCACGGCGACGGCGCCGGTCACGCGCCGACGACGGCGGATCCCTCGGGCCCGCCGGATGGCGGTCCGGGCGAGGTCGGGTCGGGCGGGTGTGGTCGCGGCGTGGTGGCGCAGGGACTGCTTGATGTCGTCGTCGAGGTCGTGGGTCATCGCGCTCCTCCGGTGGCGTGGGTCGCCCCGTGGCCGATGCGGCCTCGTAGGGCGGCGATGGCGCGGCTGGTCTGGCTCTTGACGTTGCCGACCGAGCAGCCGAGGGCGGCGGCGGTCTCGGCTTCGGACAGGTCCTCGTAGTAGCGAAGGACCACGGCAGCACGCTGCTTGGGTGGCAGCGTCTGCACGAGGGCCCACATCTGGTCGCGGGTATCGACGAGGTCGTGCGACGAGTCGCCGGGAAGGGCGCGTTCGGGCAGGTACCCGGTGGCGACCTCGTTGCGCTTCCAGGCGCGACGCCAGAGGCTGGTGTTCTCGTTGACCATGATCCGACGGACGTAGCCGTCCGCGGCAGCCGGCTCGCGCAGCTTGTGCCAGGACAGGTACGCCTTGGCGAGCGCGGTCTGCACCAGGTCTTCGGCAGCGTGGTGGTCACCGCTCAGCAGGTACGCGGTCCGCAGCAGGGCGTTCTGTCGGGCTGCGACGAACTCGCAGAACCGGGCCTCCTGCTCGCTGTTCACCGCGGCACCCGTGCTTGCGCGCTCGATGCCGTGCCTGTGTCCATGACCACCAGATGCATCGAGTGACCCCGCAGGTTGCATCCGTGCCTCACGCCAAGCCGCCGAGATCCGACTCGCTGGTCACCACGCTGGAGCATCGTGACCAGGAACTCGGATCTCGGCGTGGAAGGGCGGCACGGGTTCGACCAGCAGCACGCATCCGGTGCCGCCGACGCGGGTCACGACCAGCGTCGCGGGGACCGAGCCGGACATCCGGAGCCGCCGGCGCAGCACGTCGGGGACGACGTCGACCCCTCGCTTCTTGATGGTCAGCGTCCCGACGTCGCGCTCGCGCAGCGCTGCCTTCAGCTGCTTCTCGCGAAACGGCAGCCGCTCGCGTACGACGTACGCCCGGGCCAGCGACGTGGGCACCAGCTCGCCGGCGCCGACGTAGGCGATGTGCGGGTCCAGCAGGTGGCCCCCGATCCGGTGGGCGAAAGCGGCGACCAGCCCCGCACGGATCACCGCGTCGTCCGGTTCGTAGAGGTACGCAGCGACCGGACCGGTCGCTGCGACGGCGGGTTCGTCGGTATCGCTCAGCTGCTCGTCGCCGGGCAGGACGCTCGCCCGCCTGGCCGTGCTCGCGAGCGGCCCGCCCCACAGTGCGGCCTCGACGAGATCGCCCCCGTCGCTCACGAACTCCGCCTCCACCCCGCTGGGGACCAGGGAGTGCGGGATGCCGGGAGCGGTCTTGACGACCGCGGCGCCGCGCAACAGTGCCGCGACGACGCCCCAGGGAGGTGACCAGGTGTCGGGGTCGAAGACGCGCCCCCTGCCGTCACGCCGGGCCGGGTCGCAGAACACGGCGTCGTGGCCACCGGTGTCCTCGGTCACGGCGTCCGCCGTCAGCACCTCGCCTTCGAGTCCGGCCGCCGCCAGGTTGGCCCGGGCGATCGCCGCGCGGACCGGGTCGGCCTCCACTCCCGTGACCCGCAGGCCGGCCCGTGCGCAGGCGAGCAGGTCACCCCCGATGCCGCAGCCGAGATCGAGCACGCTGCTCACCCCGGCGGCGACGAGGCGCTTGGCGCGATGGGCCGCCACCCTGCCGCGCGTGGCCTGCTGCAGGGCGTCGTGCGTGGCGTACATGGCGGCGGCACCTTCGGCGAACTTGGCCCGTGCGAGCCCGCGCAGGTGGTTCTGGCTCACCGCAGCGGCGACGAGCGCCACGTCGTGCTCACGGCGCAGTCGGGTGCCCAGCGCGAGGTCGGACTCGACGCCGGTACGGGCGTGGACCTCGGCCAGCAGGGCCTGCCCGGCGGGCTCGAGCAGGCGCACGAACGTCTCGACATCCACGACACGATCCTCCCGCACGTCGCCCTGCCGGCTCGGTCAGCGGGACGTTTCTGGCACTCGGGTTGACCGAGTGCTAACCACGGGCATAGGTTCGTTGTTGGCACTCTCATGTCGAGTGTGCCAGCGGTTCCGGCGTACGACCCCCGCGACGGCGTACGCCCACGGACCATCATCCACGTGTAGCACTCACCGAGTCACTGCGCCAGAAAGGGGAGGTCGACAACCGTGTCGGTCACCATCAAGCCGCTCGAGGACCGGATCGTCGTCAAGACGCTCGAGGCCGAGCAGACCACCGCCTCCGGGCTCGTCATCCCGGACACAGCCAAGGAGAAGCCGCAGGAGGGCGAAGTCCTCGCTGTGGGCCCGGGCCGCGTCGACGACAACGGGAACCGTGTTCCTGTCGACGTCGCCATCGGCGACAACGTCATCTACAGCAAGTACGGCGGCACCGAGGTCAAGTACGGCGGTGAGGACTACCTGATCCTCTCGGCGCGCGACATCCTCGCCATCGTCGAGAAGTGAGCTGACCGCTCTACCTCGCGAGACACATCCGATCCTCGAGATCACAGCAGACGCCGCCCCGGCACCCCGCTCGGGGTCCGGGGCGGCACTGTAACGAAGGGACAGACCCGCAATGCCAAAGATCCTGGAGTTCGACGAGCACGCACGCCGCTCGCTCGAGCGCGGAGTCGACGCGCTCGCGAACACCGTCAAGGTCACGCTCGGCCCCAAGGGCCGCTACGTCGTCCTCGACAAGAAGTGGGGAGCCCCGACCATCACCAACGACGGCGTGACCGTCGCCCGTGAGGTCGAGCTCGACGACCCGTTCGAGAACCTCGGCGCACAACTGGCCAAGGAGGTTGCCACCAAGACCAACGACGTCGCCGGTGACGGCACGACGACCGCCACGGTCCTCGCCCAGGCGATGGTCCACCAGGGCCTGCGGGCCGTGGCTGCGGGCGCCAACCCGGTCGGCCTCAAGCGTGGTATCGACAAGGCCGTCGAAGCGATCAGCGAGAGGCTGCTGAAGCTGGCGCGTCCGGTCAACGACAAGAGCGACATGGCCCATGTCGCGACGATCTCGGCCCGTGACGCGCACATCGGCGAGCTGATCGCCGAAGCTTTCGACAAGGTCGGCAAGGACGGTGTCATCACCGTCGACGAGGCCAGCACCCTGGGCACCGAACTCGACTTCACCGAGGGCATGCAGTTCGACAAGGGCTACATCTCGCCCTACATGGTGACCGACTCCGAGCGCATGGAGGCGGTCCTCGACGACGCGTACGTCCTGCTGCACCAGGGCAAGATCTCCGCTGTGCAGGACCTGCTGCCGCTGCTGGAGAAGGTCTTCCAGGGCGGCAAGCCGCTGTTCATCATCGCCGAGGACATCGAGGGCGAGGCCCTGTCCACGCTGGTGGTCAACAAGATCCGCGGCACGTTCACCTCCGTCGCCGTCAAGGCACCGGCGTTCGGTGACCGCCGCAAGGCGATGCTGCAGGACATCGCGGTCCTCACCGGCGGGCAGGTCGTCGCCCCCGAGATCGGCCTCAAGCTGGACCAGGTCGGTCTCGAGGTGCTCGGCACGGCGCGGCGCGTGACCGTCACGAAGGACAACACCACGATCATCGACGGAGCCGGCAACACCGAGGACGTCAACGGCCGGATCAACCAGATCAAGGCCGAGATCGAGGCGAGCGACTCCGACTGGGACAAGGAGAAGCTGCAGGAGCGGCTGGCGAAGCTCGCCGGCGGTGTCTGCGTGATCCAGGTCGGCGCCGCCACCGAGGTGGAGCTGAAGGAGAAGAAGCACCGCATCGAGGACGCCGTGTCCGCGACGCGGGCAGCCATCGAGGAAGGCATCGTCGCCGGTGGCGGCTCGGCCTTCGTGCACGCCGCATCGGTGCTCGATGACCTCGGGCTCACCGGCGACGAGGCCGCGGGAGCCCGGCTGGTGCGCAGGGCCGTCGACGAGCCGCTGCGCTGGATCGCCGAGAACGGCGGCGAGCCCGGCTACGTGGTCGTCGCCAAGGTCCGCGAGGCCGGTGAGGGAAAGGGCTACAACGCCGCGACCGGCGAGTACGCCGACCTCGTGGCTCAGGGCGTGCTCGACCCGGTCAAGGTGACGCGCGCCGCGCTCACCAACGCCGCGTCGATCGCCAGCATGCTGCTCACCACCGAGACGCTGATCGTCGAGCGGCCGGCCGACGACGAGGAGACGTCGGCGGGCGGCAGCCACCACGGTCATCGGCACTGATCCACCCTCCGCACGCGGGTCCTCCTCCGCACGCGACACCACCCGCAGGGGCACCCGCCC
>JALZKQ010000085.1 GCA_030859165.1 Actinomycetota bacterium | reverse complement strand
ACAGCAACGAGGACCTGGACTGGGTCGCCCAACAACTCAACGACCGACCCCGCAAACGACTAGCGTTCAAGAAGCCGATCGAACTCATCGGCGACCTGCTGTTGCGCTGACCGCCAGAATCCGCCGATCGGCTTCCGGGGCGCCCGCCTCAAACCACCGTCGGCCGACGAGAGCCCTCTCACCGTAGTCCGCTAGCGGGTTGAGACGCCGCCCTCAACTCGGCATCAGCGCGCGATTGGCGGCGCAGCTTTCCGACGGGTAACAGCGAGGCCTGTTCTCCGTATGCCGGCGGCCGGGCCTACATGCTGCGTCCGAGCTCGGGGTCTGTTTGCCAGATCCGGCGTTCCGTCGGCACGCCGAGCCTGGGGTTGTGGGTGTCGGCTGTTCGCTCGACCTCGATCTGGAGGGCTCGAGCGCGGCGTGACTCGATGAACTGCACGGCTCGTCCGATAGGGAGGGATTCGATGCGGGTGAGGTCGGCGCGCGCCGCGTCGGCGTGCTGCCGACGTCGTTGCGCACGAGCTTGGGCATTGTGTTCACCGCTGACTGTTCGGACAGAGGCGGCATCACGTCGACCGTAGATCCGGAGGGTGAGATCTTCGGTCTCGGCTCGGTGCCGCCACTGGGTCTGCTTGAGCGCTTCATCGGCGCGCGCGACATCGTGGCGAGCACTGGCCACGACCGGCTGGGCTTCGGCGCGTTGATTCGCAACGCGAGCGGCCCATGCTTCGAGCCCGTCGCGAGTTGTGGTGGCCCATCTGCCGGTGGCGGGCACGCTGCCCCACCGGATCAGTACGGTCACCTGGGCATCGTGGGTCCCCGCTTGTGCGGAGTCGAGCCTCCGCTGGGCGGCGCGCCTGCCCACTCGCGCCGTCGAGCGGTTGGCGTCCCACGCTTCGTCTTGTTGGATCTGTGCGTCGAGGTAGGCCTGTCCGTCGACGATGGCTTGGGCTAGGAGTGGTCGCACGGCGTCCTCGAGGACCACCGTCGAATGGGCTTCGGCCATGACAAGGGCGTCTCGGCCGGATGCTTCCTCGCGGGCGTGGATCTCCGCTTGGGTGGCCAGCAGCCCGGCGGAGTGCTCCCACCGTGCCGCTTCCCGGTGCGCGGTGGCGATGGCCTCGACCAGCCGTGCTCGTTCGTCGTTGACCACCTTCACCGGTCCCTCGGCCGCCAACCCCGCCACGGCGACCTGGGCTCCTGAGGTTGCTGCCTGGAGGCCACGGTCGGCGCGGTCGAGCCGGAGCGCGTCGATAAAGTGCTCCCGTGCCTCGTCGAGGTTGTCGGCGACGATGTGCAGCACGTTCGCGTCGCGGCCGCGGGTCATGCCGACGTACACTCCGGATGCGTCCAACGCCTCCGACAGCAGGGTGTGCGCGCTGGTAGTGGTGACGCCTTGGACGCCGTACGCGGTCGCGGCGTAGGCCAGGTGGGCGTGGTCGGTCACGTACGAGTTGGGCAGAGCGACCGACCGCGGGTGCTTGCGCAGGCTAGCTGCGTCTCGCGCCCACACGGTGCCGTCGTCGCCGATGCTCTGGACTGTCCAGGTCTGGCGGTTGGCGACTCCCAGGGTGCTGTCGTTCTTGCGCGTGGTGATCACGTCGCCCGCGCCAATGGGCAGCTCGTCGTTCCCGGACACGGTCGCCGTGTCGTCGACTTCGCCTCGTGCGACGCGTTGGGTGCGCATGCGGTCGTTGAGGGAGCGGATTTCGTCGTTGGTCGCGGCTATTGCAGCGACCGTCCTCGTGGACTCGATCGCCGCCGTGGTCGCGGCGGCGATGTCCTCGTGGGCGTCGTCGGTGCTGCGGTGCAGTCGGACACGTCCGAGCGCGTAGAGCAGGTCGAACAAGTGCGCCGGGTTGTCACCAGCACGGAGCCGGAGGGTGAGGTCGGCGTAAATCGGGTCGGTGAACCGGTGGACCGAGTCCATGTCCAAGACGGTTCGGCCACTGCCGGTGGCTAGCGCTGCGGCCAAGTCGAGCACCCCACCGCGTCCCACGGCCGGCAACTGTGCGCGGTCCCCGACCAGCGCGACGGTGGCCGCGGCATCGCCCGCCACGGTGAAGAGCGCGATCGCACTGTCCTGGTCGAGCATCCCGGCCTCGTCCACCACGATCCGCTCGCCGCGCGTCAGTCGCGCCCACACGGGAGGCCCGCCGTACGCCTTGCCGGTCTCGAGATCGCGATCCCCGACGGCGAGGCGGGTCCACACGCCGTCGCTGTTCCACCGCCAGCCGTGGGCGTGGAGCAACTTGGCGACCGATTCGGCGGGTATCCCAAGCTCACGGACGACCACGTCGGCGGCCTTCTTCGTCGGGGTCACGACCCTCGTGGCGCGACCCTCCGCATCGGCGGCAGCGATCGCGACGGCGAGCATCGTCGTCTTTCCCGCGCCGGCAGCGCCCTCGACTACCACCAGTGGGTCGGTCGATGCGATGGCCGCGGCGGCGCGAGCCTGTCCCGGATCGAGTCCTCGTTCGGCGGCCAGTGCCTCCACATCGGGGACCTGGGCGGGCTCGGGGGTGGAGGTGCGGGCGGTGAGCAGGTCACGCAATCGCATCTCAGCGGCGATCACCTGAAGGCTGGTCAGGTGTGCGACATGCTCTGGTTGCGCGGTGCCGGGCGGCAGCACCGACAGACAGTCGCCAACGGCAAGGTCGGTCGCGAGCGTGACCAGGTCGCGCAGTTCAGCGGGTGTGGCGCGCACGCCGTGTTCGGTGACGATGCGCGTCACCTTCTCGGCGACGGTGTGGCGAGTCCAGGTCGACGCGGCCGCGGCGCACCGGTCCAGCGCCCGTGAGGCGAGGGTGAGCACCTGGAGATCCTCAGAAGAGACCGGCTCGGTCGCCAGCCGATGGCTGCCTCCTCGGGGCGACGCGAACACCTCGGGGTCGTACCCGGCATCGGCCAACTCCCGACGCCAACCGTCCTCGTGGGCGAGGGTGGTTGGCCGCTTCTGCGGACGGCCCCTAGCCCAGGCCACGGCGACCATCCGGGAGGTGACCACCGGACCAGGCTCCCGACCGGGATGCCGCTCGGCCCACTCGGCCTCCAGCTCGCTGAGGTTCTCCTCCACCTGGCTGGCTCGCTTCGACATCACCGCATTGAACGGCACCAGCTCGACCACCTCGCCCGTCACGGAGTCCAGCGTGAGGCCGTGACGATCCAGCACCTGGGCAAGTCCTGGGTGCGCGGCCAGGACGGCAGTGCCGAGTGCACGGATCGCTCCTTGCTGTTTGAACAGGGCCGTGGTGTCCAGTCCGCGCCACTTGCCTGCCGCCCAGACGCGGGTGCCGATCTGGAAGTGGACGTGCCGGTGCGGGTCGCCTGCCCTGCTGGTCTTGTGGACCACCGCGACGGTCTGCAGCCGCTCGACCGGCACCACCTCCTGGCGGCCGCGCGGCCCGACTCGGGTGACCGAGTGCAGCGCGAGGAACCTGCGGATCTCGGTGACCGCGTCCGCCTGCGCGGCATCAAGTGCGTCCGACACGTCGGGATGCAGCGCGGCGGCGATCGACAGTGACTTCGGGGTGTTGACCACCATCTCCGCGAACCGCGGCGACCCCCGCTTCCCCGAGCCCTCCTCGCCCGGCACCCGTGGCTTGCCCATCGAAGTCTTGGTCAGCGGGTCGATCCAGTCCACCCAGGAGGCGTACGACTGGGAGTCCAGCTCGGATGTTGCCAGCACTTCGCCGTTCCCATTCGTGACTGTGAACGCGGCCAGCGTCGTCCCGCCCTCCAGGTAGTAGTCGTCCGCGCGTGAGCGATCCGACTCCAGGTACCGGCACGCCGCTGCGCCCGTTCCCCGGAAGAGGATCACTCCACCCTTCATCCCCGACTCCTGTGTTTCTAATATCGCGGTGCATGTATCTACTACGGTAGCATACGTACATTCGAAGGTGAGTTCATTCGAGGATGAGTTCGAAAGAGATAGGCGCCCGTGAGGGCTGAGAGGACGTGCGGGCACCGCGCTCAGTCGGTGGGCTTGAGGTAGGGGTCGACGCGGTCGGTCGTCCAGGTTGGGACGAGGATTGAAAGGCCCAGAGATCAGCTGGGGTCGTGGATGATCACACCTGGGCGATTGATCTCCAGGTAGGTGTAGCTCGTGATCGCGGACTCGAACTCGCGCCAGTGCTGGTCGAACATGGCGAGCAGGTCGCGGGTCGACATGTTGCCGCAGGTGACGTGAAGGAGTCTCGCCGGCGGCTTCCGAAGCAGGTGAGAGATTCGGAAGTCGTCGTCCTTGGTCACCACGAAGCGATCCTCGGAGTCTGCCAAGCGGGCGAGGTCCGGGTCGGGCATCGTGGCACCGCCGGGGTAGTCCTTGATGTGCCGCGCGTCGTGACCGTGCTCGGTCAGGTACGTCGCGAGCGCCTTCGGCAACTGCTGATCGACCAGGAACGCAGTCACGCCACAACGCGTTGCAGGCGGCCGGCGGAATCGAGCGCGGCGAACTCAAGAACGGCGAGGATGTCGTCTCGCTCAAGCTCTTCGTAGTCGGTAAGGATCTCGTCGTAGGTCATCCCAGAGGCCAACAGCTCAAGGACGTCCTGCACCCGCAGGCGCATGCCGCGGATCGTCGGCGCGCCGTGGCAGATCAGTGGGTCGACGGTGATCCGGTCGAGACGGCTGACGGCTTCGCTCATGGTCGGAGTCTACGCGTTGCGTTCGACGACCGGCTGGACCTCAAACGAGCCGTCCCGAGTCCGGCTCATGTGCTAACTCATGTGCTACCGGCCCTGCAGATCCTTGTATCGCAACGATGTCATTCGATGTACCGGAACGGATTTCACGCTCAGTTTGAGCGTGAAACGGGGTCTCGGGGTGTGACGGCGTCGGGCCAACCTCGTCAGTTCGAATCCCCTATCCTCCGCCAGGCTGACCAAGCCAGTCACGATCGTGGCGTGTGAACACGTCGTGGAGCCAGCGGCGCAGACCGCGCCCCCTGGCCACCCGGCCGCCCATCACCGGCTCGGCGCGGCCGACGGGTATCACTGTTGTCACAGCAGCCCCATACGTACCGACAGGTGGGGCTGGCGGGCAAGCCCCGGTAGTCCGTACCCGGATCAGTGACCGGTCAGCGGCACTGCCCATGCGTGAGCGCGAGGGCGGCGGAGCGCAGGGCGACGCCGAGCTCGTCGAGGTCGCGGTGCTCGTCACGCAGCCAGTGCCGGACCTGGTCTGCGGCCAGCGCGGCGAGGAGCAGGTCCGCGCGGAGGCCCGGCTGCGGAGCACCTGCCTGGCTGAGCAGGTAGCGGCAGTGCTGGCGCCAGAAGGCGTGGGCGCCGGTGCGCAGTCGCGCGCCTGGGGTGGAGGTCTCAGACAACAGCACCAGGTCGAGCTGGCGGTCCAGGAAGAACAGGTACCCGGTGACGAACGCGGCGAGCCGTCCGGCGGGGTCGGCGCCGGGGCCGAGCGGAGGCGGACCCGTCAGGATCTGCTGCTGCAGGTCGCGCTCCCTGTCATCGAGCAGTGCGACTGCCAGACCACCCTTGTCCACGAACCGCCGGTACACGGTGCCCTTGCCCACCCCGGCTGCCGCGGCGACGTCGTCCATCGTCACGCCTGGTACCCCCCGCTGCGCGAACAGCCGCTCGGCCGCCGCCAGTACCCGCAGCCGGTTGCGGGCGGCGTCCGCGCGCTCGTGCACCACCCCGACGCCCAGGACCGGCAGCTGCGTGCGGCACGCCCCGTCGGGTGTAGGCAACGACACGGTTGACAATCCGGACTGCGGTCCGTTAACGTTCCGGGACATGGAACGGACTGTAGTCCGGTCCTGGCGGGGACGGAAGCCCTGGGGCAATGCCGCCACCGCCGACCTCGACCTCGACCTCGACCCAGTCGGAGGCGCGACCGTGGCCACGCTGCTTCACATCTCCTCCTCGCCCCGCGGCGCGGCCTCAGAGTCCCTGCAGATTGCCGACACGTTTCCTGGAGACCTACCAAGAGTTCACCCAGACGCCCGGATCGGGACGTGGGACCTGTGGGACGGCTCGCTGCCGGACTTCGGCCCCGCGGCCGCCGCCGCGAAGATGATCACCTTCGGCGGCGGGACACCGGTGGGCGAGCAGGCGACGGCGTGGGAGGCGGCGCAGGACGCCTTCGCCCGCTTCGCCGCCTACGACCGGCTGCTGTTCAGCGTCCCGATGTGGAATCACGGCGTCCCCTACATCCTCAAGCAGTTCATCGACGTGGTCTCCCAGCCCGGCAGCGTCTTCGACATCGACCCCACCACCGGATACACGCACCTGCTCGCCGGCCGAGGCAAGCGTGCCGCGGTCATCTACACCAGCGCGGTGTGGGGGCCGCCGCTCGGCCCGGAGTTCGGCACCGACTTCCAGTCCACCTACTTCAATGACTGGCTGGCCTGGACCGGCATCACGGACATCAGCCAGATCCACTACCACCCGACCCTCACCGGCGACGCCGACCAGGCACACCGGTCCGCGCACGGCGCCGCCCGTGACACCGCCGAGACCTTCTGATCCGAGCAACAACAGCCTTGCCGGGCCGGCGCCCGCCGGACGGTCCGCACCGCATCCACGCAGGCACGACATGACCCAGACCAGCAGCCGCGACGAGCTCGAAGCCGGACTCCACGCCGGCACCCTCACCCTCGTCGACGCCCTGCCCCGGCCGGCGTCGTCACCTACTGCTGCAACCCGGCCTGCGCCAACAGCACCCAGGTCGCCAGCACGCTCGAGGAGCTCGGCTACACCAACATCCGCACGTACGCCGACGGCACCCAGGACTGGACCGGCGCCGGCCTACCCACCGACACACCCAGGTGCCGTCGGCGGTGAGTGCGCCGAGGGCCGCTGCGCGTCCTCGTCCGGGGCGTGTCACCCTCGCGCATCAGTCGCGCATCAGTCGCGCAGCAGGCCGGCCGCCAGGCCGGCGGCCACGGACGTGGACAGCGGGAGTCGTGGTAGCAGCGTGGCCTGGACCGCGTGGTAGAGATCGGGCTTGCCGGGCCACACGGTGGCGCTGACCTTGTTGTTCACGTCCAGCTCATGGTGCCAGGAGCCATCCTCCCGGTCGATGAAGACCGTGGCGATGTGGTCCCACCACACCTCGTACCAGGCGGCGTACGCCGGCTCACCGGTGGCCGCCCAGAGCGCGGCCGCAGTCGCAACGGCCTCCGCGGCCACCCAGTGCATCCGCTCGCGGACCACAGGCCGACCATCCCGGTCCACGGTGTACACGAAGCCCGGGACACCGTCGACCGCCCAGCCGTCACGCACCGACGCGTCGAACAGCGAACGCGCGTGTGGCAGCAGCCAGCCCGGTGCCTCCACGCCCAGGGCCGCACGCAGGTGCAGGCACAGGCGGGCCCACTCCAGCCAGTGGCCGATGGTCGCACCGTACGGGCGGAACGGGTCGGCCGGGTTGTCGTGGTTGAAGTCCAGCAGCGGCGTCCACTGCTCGTCGAAGTGCTCGGGGATCCGCCACGCGTGCCGCTGGGCGAACCCGTCGACGATCCTGGTGGCGATGTCCAGCGCGAGCGTCAGCCAGTGACGCTCATTCGTGGCGTCGGCAGCGGCAAGGAGTGCCTCGACGGCATGCATGTTGGCGTTGACGCCGCGATACGGATCGAGGCGTCCGGTCGCCGGGTCCCACACGTCGGCGACGAGGCGGTGCTCCGGCTCCCAGAAGCGGTCCATCAGCGTCTCCAGCGCACGCGTCAGCAGTGCCCGCCCCTCCACGTGCCCGGCCACCGTGGCACTCGACGCGGCCAGCACCACGAAGGCGTGCTCGTAGGCGCCCTTCGAGGCATCCTCGTCGGGCCCGACGCCTGTCCCGGGCAGGGCGGCGTGCCATCCACCATGGTGCTGGTCCAGGAACGGCCCGGTCAGTGCGCGCACGCCGACGTCGAGCAGGCTGGCGCACCCGGGTCGTCCGAGCAGGTGTCCCAGGGCGGCGACGTGCGTCATGCGGCAGGTGATCCAGAGCTCGACCGGGTGGTCGAGGTCGAGGTCACCGGTGCAGCCGAGCCAGCCGAAGCCGCCGTCAGGATGGACGGCCGCGGGAGCCGAGGACAGCAACCGGTCAGTCTCTGCCTCCAGCCAGCGGTGGTGGGCTGCAGTCGCGAGCCATGCCGCTGCCGTCACTGCCGGGCGCCGTAGGTGTCTCCCACGCGGTAGACGGCGACGCCGAGGGTGGAGTCGGACTGGCCGTAGTAGGCGAACCAGGCGTCCCGGAAGTGGACCAGGCCCTCGACGAACGTGACGTTTGAGACGAGCCCGTGGGTGTCCTCGAAGGTGTTCGGTTCGAGCCAGGGGCGGTCCATCCGCGCCAGGATCTCGGTGGGGCGGGCCGGGTCGAGGAGTACCTGGCCGCAGGTGTAGCGCACCGAGCCGTCGGAGTGCTTGATGGCGGCGTTGTGCAGCAGCAGAAGCAAGCCGTTGCTCGTGATGATCGGCTGCGGGCCGACCTCGACGAGGAACTCGCTGTAGCTGCCGGGTGTGGGTGTCATGAGCGGCTGGTCGTTGGGGGCAGGAGTCCAGTGCCGCAGGTCATCGGACCAAGCATGGAAGATCGAGCCCTCCCCGAAGTACATCAGGTAACGGCCGTCGATCGGTGTCTCGAGGATCGCTCCGGCCTTGCTCCACGGCCCGGCGGGTGCGTGCTCGGCCGGCCAGAACGTGTTGAAGTCGGGGAACAAGGGGCCGTGCTTGGTCCAGCTCAGCAGGTCGGTCGAGGTGGCCAGGCACAGCTGCGCGGTCGTGCGGTCCCAGCCGGTATAGGTCAGGTAGTACACACCGTCGACCTGCGCGATCCGCGGGTCCTCGCAGCCGTGTTCCTCGTAGGGCTCGCTGGGACTGAGCACCGGCTGGGGGTGGCGGTCGAAGTGGATCCCGTCGTCGCTGGTGGCGAGCCCCACGTGGGACACCAGGTCCTCGGCGTGCGCGCGGTAGAGCAGCACCACCTGGTCGTCCTTCACGACCGCGGCTGGGTTGTAGACGCTCGCGGATTCCCAGCCATCGCCTTGCGGTCGCAGGATCGGGTTCTGCTCGTACGGCCGGAACGGACCGAGCGGGAACTCCGCGTGCGGTCGCTGGACGGTCATCAACTCTCCTTCGACTGGGTGTGCTGCCGGTCGAGCCCTCATCCCTTCACCCCGGACCCGATGTTCGTCGAGGTGAAGTGTCGCTGCAGTGCCACGAACAGCAGCACAGCGGGGGCTGCGAGCACGCACGCACCGGCGAGTACGGCACCGTACGGGTTGGCCGCCCGGGCCGCCACGTTGGATATGTAGTTCGCGAGGGAGACCGCGAGCGGCTGCAGGTCGGCCTCCTTGGTGATCAGGAATGGCCACAGGAACTCGTTCCACGGGCCGATGAAGGTCAGCAGCACGGCGGTCAGCAGCGCCGGCTTGACCAAGGGAAGGGCGATCGACCACAGCACCCGGACCTCGCCGGCCCCGTCGATGCGGGCGGCGGCGAACAGGTCGTCCGGGAGCTGGAGGAAGAACTGGCGGAAGATCAGCACCGCCGTCGAGTTGATCGCGAACGGGATGATCATGCCCAGGTAGCTGTCGGCCAGTCCGTAGCTGCGCACCACCAGCACGTAGAGCGGGATCAGCAGCAGCTGGAACGGTACGACCTGCACCAGCAGCATCATGGCGAACGCGGTGCCCCGGCCGCGAAAGTGCAGCCGCGCCAGCGCATACCCGGCCAGCACACCGAACACGACCGTGCACAGGATCACGCCGCCGGTGAAGATGCCCGAGTTGACCAGGGAGCCCAGCAGGTCGACCCGCTCGTTGATGTCCCGGTAGTTGGTCAACGTGACGTTGCCGGTCGGCGCCACCCCGCTGGGGGTGGGGTCGGGCTCAGCCTGCAGGGAGCCGATCACCATGTAGTAGAACGGAAACAGGAAAGCGATCGCGCCGAGGACCAGCACCCCGGTGCGCAGCAGCGTCGCCATCCGAGCGTTCATCTGTCACTCACCTCGCACGAATCGTCGGTTCAGGAGTGCCAGCAGGCCCACCCCGAGCACCAGCAGCACGCCGATCGCAGCCGCCGTGTCCGGGTTGCCCTGCTCGATGCCGCGTTGGTACATCAGCAGCACCGGTGAGTTGGATGCGCCGTTCGGGCCGCCACCGCCGGTGAGCAGGTAGGGCTCGGTGAACAGGTTCGCTCCGGTGATCGTCGCCAGGATGACGACCAGGACGGTGGCCGGACGCACACTCGGTACGGTCACCGAGAAGAAGGACTGGGTCCGGGAGGCACCGTCCACCGACGCGGCCTCGTACAACTCCTTGGGCACGTTCTGCAGCGCCGCCAGATAGAGCAGGACGAAGAGCCCGAGCTGCTTCCAGGCCACGAACACCGCGATCGTCGGCATCGCGAGCGTCTCGTTGATCAGCCACGACGGTTCCGGTGCCAGCGGGCCGAGCAGCTGGTTGACCAGGCCGTTGCTGTTGAACAGGAACAGCCAGACGCCGACGACCGCCACGCTCGCGGTCACGTACGGCACGTAGTACGCGACCCGCAGGAACGTGCGGCCACGTACCGCCTTGTTGAGGCCGCTCGCGAGCACGAGCGCCACGGCGACGGTGAGGGGCACGTTGATCACCAGGAACACCGCGACGTTGCCGAACGCCTGCCCCACCTGGGGATCGGCGAGCACCGCTGTGTAGTTGTCCAGGCCGACGAAGGGTCGCTCGACGCTGGCCCCGGGTGCCGTGAAGAAGTAGTCGTGGAAGCTGATCCAGACTGCCAGGCCCAGCGGGTAGGCGAACACGGCGGTCAGGAACACCAGGTAGGGCGCGATCAGGACCACGCCGACGGGGTGACGGCCCAACAGCGCCGTCACCCACCGGCTGCGGCCATCCGTGTGGGTGACGGACACGTGCGCCATCCTCAGGACTGGCCGGCGAGACTGGTGATCTCTTCGGCCGCGTCCGTCAGGGCGTCCTCGGGCTCGGCCTCGCCGAAGATGACCGACTTCGACCAGGCGTCGCGGAAGGTCTGCCAGATCTCGATCGAGTTGGCCACGTTGGGCACCTCGACGGTCCGCGATGCCTGTTCCGCGAAGGTGGCGTAGTCCGGGTTCTGCTCGAAGTAGTCCGGGTAGACGGTGGGCAGGCCCTCGCGCAAGGGCATCTGCCCTGACATCTCCAGCAGCAGACCGTCCTGCTCCTCGCTGGTGGCGAACTTCAGCACCTCCCAGGCGGTGCCACGGTTCTCGCACGATGAGTACATGGCGACGTTCTTGGCGTCGCTGAAGGTGTACACCTCCTCGGCCGGTACGCCCGAGGACGTGGGCACCGGGGCCACGCCCCAGTTCACGTCCTTGCCGTAGACCGCGATCGCCCAGGGGCCGACGATCGCCATGGCGGCCTTGCCGTCGGCGAACGAGTCGCCGTTGTAGGCCTCCTTGGGCGACAGACCCTGCTCGTACATCTGCGACCAAAGCTCGGCAACCGCCATCCCCGCGTCGGAGTCGAACTGCGTCTCCCCGTCCTCGATGAGCGCCTGGCCCTCTGACTCGGCAGCGAACAACGGGTAGAAGTCGAACCAGGACTGGAAGAACTCGCCACTCGGTGCGGGCCAGATCGCGGCTTGCGCAGCACCGCTCTCGACGATCTTGTTGCTGGTCGCGAGGAACTCCTCGTGCGTGCCCAGCGGTGGGTTCTCCGGGTCGATACCGGCCTTCTTCATCAGATCCTTGTTGTAGAAGATCATGACGGGGTTGGACTTCCACGGCAGCTGGTAGTACTGGCCGTCCTCCGACTTGTACTGCTCGACACCCCCACCAGTTCGTTCCTCGATGTACTCCGTCGCGCCCTCGAAGTCCTCGAGTGGCACCAGCCCGCCCTGCTTCTCGAACTGCGGCACCGCTGCGGGGGCGGTGTTGAAGATCAGGCAGGGGGCATTGCCCGCGGTGATCGCGGCGGCGATGACTTCCTCGGAGGTGTTCCCCGCCGGGATCTCCTGGGCGGTGACCTCTTCGTCGGGGTGTTCGGCGTTCCACTCCTTCACCATGGCCTTGCCCCACGCCAGTTCCTCTGGGTTGTTGGACAACCAGATGTCGATGGCGCCGGTCGCGGCGGATTCAGATGCGCCGTCATCCCCGCCTCCGCAGGCGGCAGAGGCGGTGAGACACAGGGCCACCAGAGCAGCGGCTGGTGTTCGCTTGATTCGCATGATGCAGGGTCCTTTCGATCAGCGTGCAGGAAGGGTTGCCAGACCAGTGGAGCGACGCACCACGAGCGTTGCTGGCGGCAGCACGACATCGGCCGGTTCCGAGCCCCCGATGACGGCCAACAGGGATTCGGCCGCGGCCGCCCCCCAGCCGAGAACGTTCGTGGCGACCGTGGTCAGTGGCGGCGCCAGATGCGCCACGAGCTCGGTGTCGTCGAACCCGGTGATCGAGATGTCGTCCGGGACCGACAGCCCACCGGCCGCAAGGACCGGCAGGCCAGCCATCGCCATCAGGTCGTTGGCGTACACGATCGCCGTCGGCCGCTCGGCCCGGGCGAGCAGCTCGACCGTGGCCGCCGCTCCACCGGCGGCGGTGAAGTCGGACACCACGCACGGCCCAGGCACCAGGCCGGCCCCGGTGAGGGCGTCGCTCCAGGCCTGCCGGCGGTCGGCGCCGTGCACGAAGTACTCCGGTCCGGCGACGTGGGCGATGTGCCGGTGCCCGAGGTCCAGGAGGTGCCGCACCGCCGCGGTGATCCCGGCGCGGTCGTCGAGCACGACCGAGGGGTGGGGAGCAGGCTCCCGGGGGCGCCCGACCATCACTGCCGCCAGGTCCAGCTGGGACAGCAGCCCCGGGCGTGGGTCGTCGACACGCAGATCGGTCAGGAAGACGCCGTCGACGCGCTCCGACGCGGCCAGGCGGCGGTAGCCCGCGAGCTCGGCCTCGCCCTCCCGGACGACCTGGAGGACCAGGGCGTGCCCACGCTCGGCCAGCACCGACTCCACCCCTGCGATGAACGGTGCGAAGAACGGGTCGGCCCCCAGCAGCTCCGGAGAGCGGGCCATCACCAGGCCGACCGCCGATGACTTCGACGTGGACAACGCACGGGCGGAGGAACTCGGCGACCAGCCCAGCTCCGACGCGGCCGCCAGGATCCGCTTGCGCGTCACCGCACTGACCCCGGGCCGCCCGTTCAACGCGAACGAGACCGCTCCCTTGGACACCTGAGCGGCCCGGGCGACGTCCTCGATGGTCGGCTTGCGCTTCACCTGCGTCACTTAAGCGGTTTAGTTTCCGCCTGTCAACACCATGCGGGCGACCAGATGAACGACCGGCCTTGACTAAACTGCGCTAAACCGGTTTATATGAGGTCGGCCGAGGGTCCGGAGCCAGGCGAGTGGACCAGAGAGCGTGGACCCGAGCGAGTGGACCAAGGAGAGTTGGACCAAAGGAGAGTTGGACCAGACATGAAGCGCACGTTGCTGATCATCTTGGTGGGGTTGACCGTCGCAATGGTCGGGTCCGTCGTCCGCCCTGCTGCCGGGCAAGCGCCGCCGTCGCCAACCGGGAGCCGGCCGCTCACCAACCTGGATCATCTGGACTTCTTGTACGACTCGGTGACACCACCACAGCAGGCACACCACACGACGTACCGGATGGCGCAGGAGCCGGAGCTGGGTGCGCTGTGGACGTACGCCGACCGGCGTGAGGGTGGGGTCTACGAACGGATCGGCGGCGGACCCTACGACCCCGAGACCGACACCTGGGGTCAGGGCGCCTTCAACGCCGACGACCTCACCCGGGCTGCGATCGTCTACCTGCGCCACTGGGAGCAGACGGGGGACGAACGCAGCCGTGACCGGGCCTACCAGTTGCTGCGCGGCGTCACCTATCTGCAGACCTCCAGCGGCCCCAACGCGGGCAACGTGGTGCTGTGGATGCAGCCCGACGGCACGTTGAACCCCAGTCCCGAACCGGTCGAGCTGCCCGATCCCAGCGACTCGGGTCCGTCGTACTGGCTGGCGCGGACCATCTGGGCGCTGGGAGAAGGCCATGCCGCGTTCGCCGAGACAGACCCGAAGTTCGCCGCGTTCCTCGGTGCGCGGCTCGAGCTGGCGCTGGCGGCGCTGGAGCGCCAGGTGCTGGTGCGGTACGGACAGTGGGACGTGGCCGACGGCGAACGTGTGCCGGGCTGGCTGATCGTCGACGGCGCCGACGCCAGTGCCGAGGCCATCCTCGGACTCGCCGCCTTCGTGGCTTCCCCGCAGGCCGACCCCGCGGTGCGTGACCGGGCCTCGACGGCCATGGAGCAGCTGGCCGAAGGGGTCGCGGCGATGTCGGCCGGCGACGCCCGCAGCTGGCCCTACGGCGCGATTCTGCCGTGGACGCACTCCCGGTCGATCTGGCACGCCTGGGCGTCCCAGATGCCGGCCGCGCTCGCGCGCAGCTCGACGGCTCTGGACCGACCCGACCTGCTGCGTCCCGCGGTCAAGGACGCGGCCGTGTTCACGCCCTACCTGCTGACCTCCACCGGCGCGATCAACGGCTGGCTGCCGAGTCCGTCGGACCGCACCCAGATCGCCTACGGCGTCGACTCGCGCCTGCAGTCCCTGCTGGCGGTGGGTGCAGCCAGCGGTGAGCCGGGATTCGACCGGCTGGCGGCTGTCACCGGCTCCTGGTACTTCGGTGCCAACCCCGCCGACCAGCCGATGTACGACCCCACGACCGGCCGCACCTTCGACGGCATCAGCGGTGACGGCGTCGTCAACTACAACTCCGGGGCCGAGTCGACCATCCACGGCCTGCTGTCGATGCTGGCTCTGGACGCCCGGCCCGATCTCGCCGCCGAGGCAGCCTCGACGACCTCGATCGCCGCCCAGGACGGCGTCACGGTCATCGAGGCGGAGTCTGGCGACAGCAGCGGCGACGCCGGCGTGGTGACGCCCGACCCGGCCTGGACCGGTGAGTCCTTGTGGAGCGGCTCCTACCTGGAGCTGCGACACCCGGCGTCGACGCGCTGGCAGGTTCCTGCCGCCGACCAGGAGCGGTTGGTCGCCCCGGTGGTGGACCTGGTCCAGAACCGCCGATCCACCGCCCTCAGGTGGTTCGGCGGGAATGCTCGGCTCGGATCCGTGCGCACCGGTGCCGGCGGCCCCCAAGGCGTGACCGAGGCGCCGGGCTCGCTGCAGCCGGTGACGCTGACCCGGACGCTCGCGGCGGGTGCCACCGGCTTGCGCACCCAGACCCGGCCGGGTGGAACTGCGCCGGCCAAGGTCGACGCACTACTGCTGCGCCCAGTGGTGTCGCGGCTGGTCCTGGTGGGCGAGGACGCGGCCACGGCGTTGCTGCACAGCGCCTCCCGGCAGGCCACCACCGTCGAGGTCGCGCTGCCCGGTGATGGACCGGCCATCGTCACGTCGTACGACCGCCGCGGCCGCGAGCGCGGTCAGAGCGTGACGGCGCGGGACAGCGTCGAGGCAGAGGTGCTGGCCGGCGGATTCACCGTGGTCAGTCGCTGAGCCGGCGGTGGCTGGGCCCCGGGAAGCCGGGGTCCCAGCCTGCCCACCGCCTAGACTGCCGGGCGTGATCTTCAAGCGAGTCGGCTCAGGGCGCCTTTATCCCGAGCACGGCCTGACCCAGCGTGACTGGGCAACCGTGCCTCCGACCCAAGTACGGCTCGCGGACCTCGTGACCACCAAGAACCAGCTCGACCTGGCGACGTTGCTCGACGAGGACTCCACGTTCTTCGGCGACCTGTTCGCCCACGTGGTGCTGTGGCGCCACGACCTCTACCTCGAGGACGGACTGCACCGCGCGCTGCGCGCGGCACTGCAGCAGCGCCACGTCCTGCACGCACGCGTGTACGCCCTGCCGGAGCTCGACCTGCCATGAGCCTCAAGACTCCCCTGACCCTGGCCGTGCTCGTCGCGGTACTCGTCGGCGGCTCTGTGATCGGCTGGGGGCTTGCGACCCAGGAGGTCCCGAGCCTGCGTGACAGCACGGCCAGCGACGGCCCGACCTGCGACGAGCAGACCTTCGACTCCGGCTCGACGCTGGAGTCCGCAGCGGTGACAGTCAACGTCATCAACGACGGCACCGTCTCCGGGCTGGCCGGTGAGACCCTGCGGGCGTTGCAGGACAAGGGCTTCATCGCCGGCAGCGCCACCGACGGCGACGTCCGGATGCCGAACGAGAACGCGCTCGTGGTGGCGCTCGAGCCGCGCTCTGCCCCGGTACGCCTTGTCAAGCGCCAGCTGAGGGGCCGGGTTGCCGTCCGCAGGGCCGAGGACCCCGACATCGGCACGGACGTCGACGTGTACGTCGGCAACCGCTTCCAGGGTGTGGCCCGCAACGCCCGCACCGCGTTGAAGGTACGCGGCCAGACGACCGTCTGCGTGCCGGTCGAGGAGTCCGTGCGCTAGCAGCGCAGCGTACCGTCGACTGGTTCAGTCCGGCTGCTCGCGCCGCCAACCGGCCAGTCGCCCGTACCGGGAGACGGCCTGCATCCGCTGTTCGGTCGCCTGTCGTACGGTCCGCGGGGTCACGATGAGCAATGCGTCGCCACGCAGGATGCGGGTGGTCCGGTCGGGGACGAACGGCTTGCCGTCACGCACGACCAGCGACACCGACGTCTCCGCCGGCAGCCGTAGCTCGCCCACCTCCACACCGTGCAGCCGCGACGTCGGTGGCACCTGGAAGTCCAACAGCTCCGCCGACACCCGCTCCAGCGGCGCAGCCTCGACCTCGATCTCGCGTGGGCTGCCTGGCGTTGCGACCCCGAGCAGCGAAGCGACCCACGGCAGCGTCGGACCCTGGATCAGCGTGTAGACCACGACCAGCACGAAGACGACATCGAACAGGTCCTCCGCGCTCGGCACACCCGCCGACAGCGGGATGGTGGTCAGGACGATCGGGACGGCACCACGCAGTCCGGCCCACCCGAGGAACAGCTGCTCACGCAGCGGCATGCCGAACCACCGGGCGCAGACGTACACCGAGACCGGCCGCACCAGAAAGGTGAGGAGGGCGCCTGCTGCGAGCCCGGTCCACAGGTGCCACCAGGTCAGGCGGCCGGGGCTGGCGAGCAGACCGAGCATGACGAAGAGCCCGATCTGGGCGAGCCAGCCGACGCCTTCGGCGAACGACCTCGTGGCGTTGCGGTGCGGTAGCTCGGTGTTGCCGAGCACGAGGGCCGCGACGTACACCGCCGCGAAACCGCTGCCGTGCAGCAGGGCGGCGCCACCGTACGCCAGCAGCGCCATCGAGAGCACCGCCAGCGGGTAGAGCCCGGACGACGGGAGGGCGGCACCGGCCAGCACGCGGCCCCCGAGCCAGCCCACCAGCAGCCCGAACACGACCCCGAGGGCGAGCTCGCCGATGATGACCAGACCGATGACGGCGGGAGGGTGCTCGGTCACGGCGCCGGTGCTGATCAGGGTCACCACCAGGACCGTGGGGGCGTCGTTGAGGCCGGACTCCGCCTCGAGCGCCCCGCGCACTGTCGGGCGCAGCGGCACCCGACGCAGCACGGAGAACACCGCGGCGGCGTCGGTCGGGGAGGTGACTGCCCCGAGCAGCACGGCGAACTGCCAGTTCAGGCCGAGCAGGTAGTGCGCAGGGGCGGCGACCAACGCCACGCTCACCGCGACGCCGAGGGTCGCGAGCAGGATGCCCAGCCCCATGGCGGGTCGGACGTCGTGCCACCTCGTCGTGAGTCCGCCCTCGGCCAGGATCAGGACGAGGGCCGCGAACCCCAGCGCATGGGCCAGGCTGGCGTCGTCGAACGGGATGCCGATGACCGACTCACCCAGCACGATGCCGATGCCGAGGTAGACCAGCAGGCTGGGCAGGCCCGCTCCCACCGAGAGCCGCACGGCCAGGATGGCCGCGAGCAGCACTGCAGCGCCCCCGAAGAGGACGGTGTCGAGCTGGTCGATCGGCACGGCGCGCCCTTCGCTGGTGGGCACCGCATCCTATCGGTGGCCGGCGCGGGGCCGGACAGCCGACCGATCGCCGCAATTTGCCGACGCCGCTGTCTATCCCCTTGGTGTATTCACTGTGTGTATACTCACCGCCATGTCCGCTTCCGACGCCCTGCTCGGCCTGCTCGAGACCGAGCCCGCCCACGGCTACACGCTCAAGCACCGCTACGACCGACACTTCAGCCGGGTCAAGCCACTCCCGTTCGGCCAGGTCTACGCGTCGCTCTCGCGCTTCGAGCGTGACGGCCTAGCGACCGTCTCCGGCACCGAAGGCGGCGCCGGGCCGGACCGGATCCGCTACGAGATCACGGCTGACGGTGTCACCGCGGTGGAGTCCTGGATGCACGCGCCCGAGCCGCCGACGGCGTACGCGAACAGCACGTTGCTCGTCAAGGTGACGCTGGCGCTGCTCTCTGGTCGCGACGCCGGCCGGGTGCTGGACGCCCAGCGGGTCGTGCACCTGCGACGCATGCGCGACCTGACCCGAGCACGGCCGGGCGCCGCCGCACCCGAACTGCTCGCCCTCACCCACGAGCTGGCCCACCTGGACGCGGACTTGCGCTGGATCGAGGAGGCGGGTTCCCGGTTGGACGACCTGCGCCTCGACTTGTTTGCGGCGACCGCGTGAGCGCCCTCCCGACCACCGAGAGGTCGACGGCGAGGTACGCGGCGGTCGCGGACGACGTGCATCTGGCCTTCGGACCCACCTGCGCCTTGCGCGGGGCGAACCTCACGATCGCCGCGGGCGAAGTGATCGCGCTGATGGGTCCGTCGGGCTCGGGCAAGTCGACGCTGCTGCACTGCCTGGCCGGGATCCTGAGACCCGACCGCGGGACGGTCCACGTGGCGGGGCAGAGGTTGGACACGATGAGTGAGCGGGCACGCAGCGGACTGCGGCTGCGTCACATGGGCTTCGTGTTCCAGGACAGCGATCTCGTCCCCGAGCTCACCCTGGCCGAGAACGTCGCGCTGCCCCTGCAGCTGCTCGGGGTGCGCCACCACGAGGCGCACCGACGCGCGCGCGAGGCACTGGCGACGGTGGGCCTGGACACCGAGGGCGAGCGTCGTACCGGCGCGGTGTCGGGTGGCGAGGCTCAGCGGGCCGCGGTGGCGCGCGCGCTCGTGCACCAACCGGCGATCGTGTTCGCCGACGAGCCGACCGGAGCGCTGGACACCGTCAGCGGCGAGCGCACCCTCGACGTGCTGCTCGCGGAGGCGAGCGACCGTGGCTCCAGCGTCCTGCTGGTCACCCACGACCACCGCGTCGCTGCGCACGCCGACCGGCTGCTGGTGATCCGCGACGGCCTGGTGCACGTCGACGAGGTTGCCGGGTGAATCCCCTCGTCCGGCTCGGGCTCCGCCTCGCGGGGGGAGGCGGAGCCCGCGAACGGGCCAGGGCTGGGTCCGTCGTGCTGGCCTGCACGATCGGGACCTGGGTGCTGCTGAACGCACTGGCGATCGCGCGCACCGAGGTGGTGCAGATCGCCACCTCGCCGGAGAGCGAGCGGCTGCTGGTGGCAGTCCTCGCGGTCGTGACCATGCCGGTGCTCGTGCTGATCGCGACCGCGACCCGGTTGTCGGCGACCCTGCGGGACCGGCGGCTGGCCGGGTTGCGACTGCTGGGACTTTCACCACGGGCGACGCGCTTGGTGGCGGCGGTCGAGTCCGGTGTCGTCGCGGTCGCCGGCACCCTGCTCGGTGTGGCGGCCTTCTGGTTCAGCCGCCCCCTGCTGTCCCAACTGAAGGTTGCCGGGCGCGACTGGTCGCAGACGTCCTTCACCCCCTGGCTCGGCGCGGCGGTCGCCGTCGTCGTCGGCGTCCCACTGGTGGCCGTCGCCGTCTCACTGATCCCGACCCGTCGGCTCGGTCGCGACGTCCTGGCGCAGTCGCGGGTGGCATCCGGGCGACGACCGAGCCCCTGGCGGCTGGCGCCGCTGGTGGTGGGTGGCCCGGCCTGCCTGGTCACCGCCTCCACTGCCGGCCCGGAGATCACCGATTCGCGGGCGTACGTCTTCTTCGCCGGTGGTGCCCTGTGCGCTCTGGGCCTGTTGCTCGTCGTGCCGGTGTTCGTGCGGCTGGTCGCCGACCTGATGGTGCTCGTGCCGGCCCGTCCGGCCCTGCGGATCGCTGGGCGCCGGCTGCAGTCCCAGCCCGCGGCGGTGTCACGCATCGTGTCCGGCCTCTTGATCGGGCTGTTCGTCGTGTCCGGCGCCCGCACGGTCGTCGGCGCCTTCGAGGACACGCCGCAGTACGTCGCCGCGGAGAACGCGCTGGTCGACGGCCCGGCCACCTACTCGGTCGGCCTGCCGGCCGGACTCGAGCAGGGACCGGCCTTCGAGTCGATCGAAGCTGTCGACGGTGTCCGAGGTGTCCTGGTGGACCGGCAGGTGATGTCCGGATGTCGGCGCGGACGCGGGTGCGAGTCGGCTTTCGTCGGCACCTGCGCCGACCTCGCGCTCCTCGTACCGGGCGTTTCGGGTTGCCGCGACGACCAGCTGTCGTGGCTGGACGAAGCCCCCCGACGGGGACCAGCCGAGTTTGCCTGGCGGTCGACGCGCAGCCCTGGCCCCGACCCGGTGGAGCTGCCCGCCCCGGCGCGGGCCGCCGTCATCGGCCTGGCGGGGGATCAGTACGCGGTGGGCAACGCGTTGTCCGCCGGCGTCTTCATCCCGATGGGGACGCCGGGCATCGCGGCGCTGGCCGAGCACGGCGGCCCGGGGATGATCGCGGTCACCGATCCTGGATCGCAGGTCGAGGCATCGCTCTTCGAGGCCGTCGCTCGGTGGGGTCCCGCAGCATGGGTGTCGCCGCTCTTCTCCCTCGACGACTACGCCTTCGTCGCCGGGCTGCGAGCCATGGCGTGGGCCGTGGCAGCTGTCGTGCTGTCGGTGGGCCTGCTGGCATTCGCGGTCTCCGCGGTCGACCGGGCGATCAGCCGGCGCGCGGAGATGGTCAGCCTGCAGCTTCTCGGCACCCCCCGGTCGGTGATCCGCGCCGCCCAGCTCTGGGAAGCGCTGCTGCCGCTCGCCCTGGGGCTCCCCGGGGCCGTGCTGCTCGGCTGGTCGGTCGGCAGCGGCTACCTGGCACTCGGCGGCGCCTTGCGCGCCAACCCGTGGCAGTCGACCCTCGCCCTCGGCGCCATTGCCACCATGGCGGCCGTGCTGATCGCCGGGCTGACGGTGGTCGCATCTGCGCCACGGGTGCGGGCCGACCTGATCCGCCGCGCCTGAGCGAGCAACGCGCGAGCCCCTTCCCTCTCGCAGCGCTCGGTTCGTGTCCGACAGGCAACTCTTGTGCAGCCGCGGGGGCTGACGGATGGCGGTGGCGGTGGGATTTGAACCCACGGTGGGCGTGAACCCACACACGCTTTCGAGGCGTGCTCCTTAGGCCGCTCGGACACGCCACCGCCGAGCAGGCTACCCGACGGCCCGGCCGCCCCACGAATCAGGCATCGGGTCCCCGTTGACCGGCGAAGAAGTCCAGCAGCAGCGCGCGGCAGGCGTCCTCCGACACTCCTGCGATCACCTCGGGCCGGTGGTTGAGCCTGCGGTCGCGCACCACGTCCCACAGCGAACCGACCGCACCGGCCCTGTCGTCGTACGCCCCGAAGACGAGCCGGTCGACCCGCGCCAGGACCGCCGCTCCCGCGCACATCGTGCAGGGTTCGAGCGTCACGACGAGGGTGGTCCCGGTCAGCCGCCACGACCCGCGGGCGGCCGCGGCCGACCGCAGCGCGACCACCTCGGCGTGAGCCGTCGGGTCGCCGTCGCGCTCGCGGGAGTTGTGGCCTCGACCGATGACCTGGCCCGCGGCATCGACGACGACCGCACCCACCGGGACGTCTCCCGAGGGCAGTGCGAGCAGCGCCTGGTCCAGTGCCGTGCGCATCCACCCGTCGTACGCGGAGGGGATCACACCGAGACCGCGTCGACCGCCGCCTGGAACTGTGCCCCGAAACCCAGGCGGCGCGCCACGTCGCCCAGCACCTCGTCGGGGTAGAGGTCCTCGTCGTCGCACAGCACGCCGAGATCCATCGCCGACACCCCGAGGTCCGCCACGATGCCGAGGTCTCCTGCCGGCTGCGGGTCCTCGTCGTCCTCGGGATCGGGCAGGTCCAGCTCGTCGATGATGCCGCTGGCCAGCTCCCACTCCGAGGCGGCGGTCACGTCGGAGAGCAGCAGGCGTGTTTCCCGGCCGAGCACGCGGGCGATCACGAAGAAGTCCTCGTCGACGCTCACCATCCCGATGGCACCGGTGTCCGAGGGCCAGGGGCGCAGTGCCGTGAGCAGGGAGTCGAGGTCGTCGGCGCAGCGTTGGGACAGCGGCTGGACCTGCCAGACCCCGTCGTCTCGGTAGGCCACCACCACGAAGTCGACCGGGCTCTGCGCCATGTCTCCTCCGCCGCTCGTCGGTGGCGGCACGTACGTGTCGCCGCAGACGATCGTCGCAGACGATCCGCAGGTAGGACAGGGGGATTTCGCGCTGAGAGGAGGTGCACGGCGATGCACTACGGTGCAACGCATGCACGTACACGTGGCCGATCATCCGCTCGTCACGCACAAGCTGACGGCCCTGCGCGACGAGCGGACCGACTCGCCGACGTTCCGGCGCCTCACCGAGGAGCTCGTCACGCTGCTGGCGTACGAGGCCACGCGTCATGTCCGTGTCGAGCCGCTGACCGTGACGACGCCGGTCGCCCAGGCCGACGGCGTCCGGCTGAGCAACCCCAAGCCGCTGGTCGTGCCGATCCTTCGCGCCGGCCTCGGCATGCTCGAGGGGATGCAGCGGTTGCTGCCGACCGCCGAGGTCGGGTTCCTCGGCATGATCCGCAACGAACAGACCCTCGCCGCATCGACGTACGCCGAGCGGTTGCCCGACGACCTCGCCGGACGGCAGTGCTTCGTCCTGGACCCGATGCTGGCCACCGGCGGGACGCTGGCCGCGGCCGTTGACTTCCTGGTGCGGCGCGGCGCCGACCACATCACCGCGATCACCCTGCTCGCCGCGCCCGAGGGGATCGAACGCCTCGAGCACGACACCTCGCACATCGCGGTGCCGATGACGCTGGTGACAGCCGCCCTTGACGAGAAGCTCAACGAGAAGGGCTACATCGTGCCGGGCCTCGGGGACGCGGGTGACCGGCTCTACGGCGTGGTCGGCTGAACGAGCGACGCTCGAGCGCGATTCCGCTCACAACGCCTTGACGGCGTTGAGCAGCTTGCCCATCGTGTCCTTCGCGTCGCCGAACAGCAGCGTGGTGCGCGGGTCGAACAGCAGTTCGTTCTCGATCCCCGCGAAGCCGGGCCGCATGGACCGCTTCATGAAGACGACCTGCTCGGCCTCGTCCACGTCGAGGATGGGCATGCCGTAGATCGGTGCGCTCGGGATCGTCCGGGCCGCCGGGTTGACCACGTCGTTGGCCCCGACGACGAGCACCACGTCCGTGTGCTTGAACTCCCCGTTGATGTCGTTCATCTCCTTGAGCTGCTCGTACGGCACCTGTGCCTCGGCGAGCAGGACGTTCATGTGCCCGGGCATCCGGCCCGCGACCGGGTGGATCGCGTAGTCGACGTCGATCCCGCGCTCGCCCAGGACGTCCACGAGCTCGCGCAGCGTGTGCTGTGCCTGTGCGACGGCGAGGCCGTAGCCGGGGACGATGATCACCCGCTGGGCGTACGCCAGCAGGATCGCGACGTCGGCCGGCCCGGCGGACTTCACCGGACGGTCACTGGCGACACCGGCCCCGAGGGTGGACCCACCCTTGAGCGCACCGAACAGCGTGTTGGCCACCGAGCGTCCCATCGCCCGGGCCATGAGCAGCGTCAGGAACGTTCCCGCCGCCCCGACCAGCGTGCCGCCGACCAGGAGGACGGTGTTGTCCAGCACGTAGCCACCGGCCGCCACCGACAGGCCGGTGAACGCGTTGAGGAGCGAGATGACGATGGGCACGTCGGCACCGCCGACCGGAAGCACCAGGAGCACGCCGACCGCGAGTCCGAGCAGCGCGAGCACGACGCCCACCCACAGGGTCGGCTCGAGCACCAGGAGGACCGCGAGCACGATCGCGGCGAGCAACCCTCCCCCGAAGGCGACCGGCAGCCCGGTGAAGATCACCGGACGCGTGGTCATCAGCTCCTGCAGCTTGGCGAAGGTGACCAGCGAGCCGGAGAAGCTCACCGAGCCGACCACGACCGTGAACGCCGTGGCAGCCAGCGAGAACTCGGCCACGTCCGCGCCGGCGCCGACGAAGTCCTCGAGCTCGAGCAGGGCCACGAGCGCGGCCGCGCCGCCGCCGACGCCGTTGAACAGCGCCACCAGCTGGGGCATCTGGGTCATCTGCACCCGCTGGGCTCCCACCACCCCGACGACCGAGCCGACGGCGATCGCGACGAGGATCGGCACCAGGTGGTCCAGCTCGCCCTCGAAGAACACGACGACGCAGGCGAGGATCGCGCCGAGCGCACCGATCCGGTTGCCCCGACGCGCTGTCCTCGGCGAGGACAGGCCCTTGAGCGCGAGGACGAAGCAGACGGCGGCGACCAGGTAGGCGACCTGCACCCAGACCGGGATCACGTGTCCGCCCCGGCCCGGGCGACGGGCTTCTTGCGGGCGGTGAACATCTGCAGCATCCGGTCGGTGACCACGAAGCCGCCCACCATGTTGATGGTCGCGAGCACCACTGCCACCAGCCCGACCGCGAGGGCGAGGGTGCTCTGGGCATGGCCGGTCACCAGGATGGCCCCGACCAGGATGACGCCGTGGATCGCGTTGGCTCCGGACATCAACGGCGTGTGCAGCGTCGAGGACACCTTGGAGATCACCTCGATGCCGACGAACACGCTGAGCACGAAGATCGTCAGCCAGACCACTGACTCGTTCACGGGTGCCCGCCTTCTGCTGGAACCGGCGCCTGCTCCGGAGGGGCGAACAACGCCGCCGTCGGCTGGTGCCGGATGATCGAGTCGTGGGTGACGCAACAGCCGGTCACGATCTCGTCCTCGAAGTCCGGCGCGAAGCTGCCCTCGGAGGTCATCAGCGTCACCAGGTTGACGATGTTCTGCGCGAGCAGGGTGCTGGCCGGGCCGGGCATCTGGCTGGGCACGTTGCGCGCGCCCCACAGCTTCGCGTTGCCGATCGCCTTCACCTTGCCGGGCTCGGCTCCCTCGACGTTGCCGCCGCTCTCGGCCGCGAGGTCAACCACGACCGAGCCGGGTTTCATGGCCTCGACCATCTCGCGGGTCACCAGCACCGGAGCGGTACGTCCGGGCACCGCAGCTGTGGTGATCAACGCGTCCGCGGCGGCGACGTAGGGTGCGAGGAGCTCCAGCTGACGCGCGGCACGGTCCTCGCTCATCTCCCGGGCGTAGCCGCCGGTCCCCTCCAGAGGCTCCAGGTCGAGCTCGATGGCCTGTGCGCCGACCGAGCGGATCTCCTCCGCAGCGGCGGCGCGCACGTCGTAGGCCCGGACCACGGCACCCAGGCGCTTGCTGGTGGCGATCGCCTGCAGCCCGGCGACGCCCGCGCCGAGCACCACGACCTCCGCCGGGCGCACGGTCCCGGCGGCGGTCATGTTGAGGGGGAAGAAACGCCGCAGCAGCCCGGCGGCGACCACCGCGCAACGGTAGCCGGCGACGAGCGCCTGGGAGGACAACGCATCCATCGACTGCGCACGCGAGATCCGTGGCACCAGCTCGAGGGCGAACGAGGTGATGCCGCAGTCACGCAGGTCCGCCACCTGGTCCAGGCTGAGCGCCACCGGTAGGAACGAGACGGTGGCGGCCCCGGCTGGCAGCGCGCGGATCTGGTCCGTCCGCAGCGGCTGCACGCTCAGCACCAGGTCGGCCCCTTCGAGCGCCGCCTCGCTGACGGCAGCCCCGGTCTCGGCGTACAGATCGTCGGCGAAGTCCGCCGCAGCCCCCGCCTGCGGCTCCACGGCCACGTCGTAACCCAGATCGGTGAGGGCCGCCACCTTGTCGGGGACCAGTGCGACGCGGGACTCGGCCTCGGCGGTCTCGGCCACCACTGCGATCTTCACGCAAGGCACGGTAACGGTGTTCGCGGCCCCGGGGTGCAACCACGCCGAGCGGTGGACTCGGCTGCTTGGTCCAGCGGCAGCTGCTGCGAGACCAGGAGAGCCGGGTTCGCCCTTTTCTGCTCGACCGTCTCGGCCTGACCGCCGTCCCACGGCCCCGATGCCCGCGAACCCGTACGCCCGCCGCCCGGCCGCCCTCAGTAGTACCAGGGGAGGATCCGAGCGGTTTCGTCGAGTGCCGAAAACTCCCGAAAAGTGCCGCTGACCTGCGGAAACGCGCTTTGAGAGTGTTGACCGAAGTTGGCTGTTTTGGGCCGTTCTTGGACCTCGTGCGGACTGTTTGCGGACCGCTACCCACTCAGACTGACGAAGGAGCGGCCCAAAACACCGAAAGTTGGGCTCTCGTTAGATGGGAAGTATCTTCAGGTTATGAGGAGTGACGGGCCGGCACTGATGCCGGTCTTTCGATCCCAGCACCAGGCCGAGCTGCTGATGTGGCTGCTGCTGCACCCGGAGGAAGAGTACGGCGTGAGCGAGCTCGCCGGCCGCCTCGGCGTACCGCTGTCGACCCTGCACCGCGAGGTGGTAC
>JALZKQ010000082.1 GCA_030859165.1 Actinomycetota bacterium | reverse complement strand
TGTCCAGATCAGTGTCCACGAGGGCCTCCGGGGCTCGAGTTGGGTATCCAACACCGATCCTGGGCACCCTCGACCTCAGATCACACGCGCCACACCAGCCACACCCCTTGGAATCACTGATCTAGGCTCGTCGCCATGTCTGCACCGCCGATCGGAGCCCATGTCGACCAGGTCGACCCCCTTGCCGAGGCCACGGCTCGCGGCGCCGACCTGGTCCAGATGTTCCTCGGCGACCCGCAGGGATGGAAGGGTCCCGTGGTCCAGTACGCCGGCGGTGTCGACGCCCTGCGTGCTGACGCAGAGCAGGCCGCAGTGGCGATCTACGTACACGCCCCGTACGTGCTCAACGTGGCCACCACCAACAACCGCATCCGCATCCCGAGCCGCAAGCTGCTGCAGAAGCACGTCGACGCAGCTGCCTCGATCGGCGCGCGTGGCGTGATCGTGCACGGCGGCCACCTGCTCAAGGACGACGACCCGTCGGTGGGCTTCGACAACTGGCGCAAGTGCATCGAGCAGCTCGACGCGAAGGTGCCGGTGCTCATCGAGAACACCGCCGGCGGTGACAACGCCATGGCTCGCCGGCTGGAGCGCATCGGCCGGCTCTGGGAGGCGGTCACCGACGCGTCCGGCGGTGACGAGGTCGGTTTCTGCCTGGACACCTGCCACGCCCACGCCGGCGGAATCGAGCTCGCTGACGTGGTGACGCAGGTCAGAGCCCTGGTGGGACGCATCGACCTGGTGCACGCCAACGACAGCCGCGATCAGTTCGACTCCGGCGCCGACCGGCACGCCAACCTCGGGGAGGGTCACGTCGGCGAGAGCGCCCTGCTCGAGGTCGTGCGTACAGCGGCTGCCCCCGTCGTGTGCGAGACACCGGGCGGTACGCAGGGTCAGGCCGCTGACATCGCCTGGTTGCGCGAACGCCTGTAGAGGTGCGTGATGGGACTCAGCGACGACGCAGGCGCAGCACGGCCGAGTCGACGATCGGCACCGGAGTGAACGCACGCCGCGGCAGGCGCAGCCCCAGCTGCGCGTCGTAGACCTGGCGCCACCGCTGCCCACCGTGGCCACTCCCCGAGACGTACCGGTTCACCACCGCCCGCTGCAGCACCAGGTCGGCGCTGCGCATCGACGATCCGCGGGCCAGCAGCCGCCGCAGCAGCGGGGACGAGATGGCGTACGGGGGGTTGGCCACCACCCGGAACGGCCGAGACGGCAGGCGTGCGTCGAGCGCGTCGGCCTGTACGACCGTGACGTCGCAGGCCTCGAAACGGCTGCGCAGCGCCGCCGCACGCCCCGGATGCAGCTCGACCGCCAGCACACGGGCGCCGGCACGTACCAGCGGATCGGTCAGCGCACCGGTGCCGGCGCCGAGGTCGACGACCAGCTCACCTGGGGCGACGCAGGCGGCATCGACGATGCGTTGGGCCCACTCCCGCCGCAACCGGTTCCAACCCCAGCGGCGGGCACCCGATGCCCCGGACACGACGCACCAGCACCATGATCATGCCCGCGACGCTAGGCGGTTCGGCGGACACCCCGCAAGGCGATTCCGTGGGTCGGCAGCGGGGAATAGCGGTCTCACCGGGCCGGTTTCGATCAGCGACAACCTCGACTGAAACTGGAGGACATCATGGCTGCAGAGCTGCAGGGCAAGACCGTCGCGTTCGCCGTCGCGGCCGAAGGGATCGAGCAGGTCGAGCTGACCGGACCGTGGCAAGCGGTCGAACGGGCCGGTGGTACGCCGCGGCTGGTGTCCAGCAAGGCCGGCACGGTGCAGGCGTTCAACCACCTGGACAAGGCCGACACGTTCCCCGTCGACGCCACCTTCGACGAGGTCGGCGTCGACGACTTCGATGCCCTCGTGCTGCCCGGTGGTGTGGCCAACCCCGACGCCCTGCGGCTGGACGGTGACGCGGTCAGCTTCATCGGTTCCTTCGTCGGCTCGGGCAAGACGGTTGCGGCGATCTGCCACGCGCCGTGGACGCTGATCGAGGCCGACGTGCTGAAGGGCCGGACCCTGACCTCATGGCCCAGCCTGCAGACCGACCTCCGCAACGCGGGTGCGACCTGGAAGGACGAGGAGGTGGTCGTCGACGGCAACCTCATTACCAGCCGCAATCCTGGCGACATCCCGGCGTTCAGCAAGGCGCTCGTGGCAGAAGTCGGCGCCGGCTGATCGGGCCAGCCCGTCAGCGAGGGGGTCCCCTGTGCCAATAGGTCGGCCACGGGGGACCCCCTCGCTCACGCATGTGGCCCGCCGGAACCGGTCACGACGCCAGCGCGTCCTAGCCCCGGACCGGTCGACAGGGCCGGTCAGGGACCTGGGGAGCACCACATGCGAACGTCACACGGGACCGTTCTGACCGGCGGAATCGCCGCCCTCGCCCTGACCACGACCATGGTGGTGTCAGCGGTCGGGCCGACCGGCAGCGTCTTCGCGCCGACGCCGGCCGCGGCCGGGACCGGTCTGCGGGCCTTCGACGACTGCACCGAGCTCACAGCCTGGTACGTCGAGGCCGCACTTGCCGAGGTGAGCGCCTACGGTTTGGGCGGCTCCGGGTACGGCTACCTCGATGACGTCTTCGTCTCGGCGCGCACCGATACGGCTGCCACCTCCGAAGCCGCCACCCAGGACACCGGCGCTACGCCGGTCGGCAACGCTGCCACCGGCACGAACGTGCAGGAGGCCGGCGTCGACGAGCCCGACATCGCCAAGACCGACGGCTCCCGCACGTACGTGGTACGCGGGCGAACCCTCGTCGTCACCGACGTCACCCAGGACGAGCCCGCGGTGGTCGCCCGGCTGGATCTGCCGCGCGAGCTGTACGCGGCGCAGATTCTGCTCGTGGGGGACCGGCTGGTGCTGACCGCCTCCGGCCACTCCTACGGTCGTGGCGGCCCGATCGTCGTCGACCGGGTCGGACCGGGCTACTACTCCGACTCGCAGCACACCTACGTCGGCATCGTCGACGTGTCCGACCCCGCTGCGCCGACGTTGGAGTCCGAGCGAGCGGTGGAGGGCAGCAACGTCTCGGCCCGAGAACACGACGGAACGGTCCGTCTGGTCGTGAGCGACGCCCCCGGCCTGTCGTTCGTGTACCCCGGTCGCGGTACGACCGGGGCCGAGGCACTGCGGGAGAACCGCCGCATCGTCCGCGAGACCAGCGCCCAGGACTGGCTGCCCGGGCAGCGGATCGATGGCGGGGACACGGAACCGCTGCTCGACTGCTCCGACGTCACCCGCCCGCAGGAGCAGGCCGGCCTCGGCATCATCTCGGTGCTCACCTTCGACCCGCAGACCGACGACCTCGACACGCTTGCGGTGGCCGCCGGCGGCAACCTTGTCTACTCCTCCAGCGATCGGATGTACGTCGCGACGTCGGAGTCCGACCAGTGGCTCATGCCGCTGGTCCTCGGCATGGCACGAGACGTCGTCGGCGGCTCGAGCGACGACACCGGCACCGCCAACGCGATGAGCACCGGCATCCATGCCTTCGACGTCAGCGGTGACACCACCGCGTACGTGTCCTCCGGTGAGGTGCCCGGCTGGACCCCGGACCGGTGGTCCTTCTCCGAGCACGAGGGCCGGCTGCGGGTGGCCTCGATGCTTGGTGACGTGTGGAACCCGCGCGAGAGCGTTGTCACGGTCCTCGAGGAGAACGGCGAGCGGCTGGACACCGTCGGTTCGGTCGGCGGCATGGGCGAGGACGAGCAGATCCAGTCGGTCCGGTGGTTCGACGACCTCGCCGTCATCGTGACGTTCCGCCAGACCGATCCTCTCTACACCGTGGATCTCAGCGACCCGCAGCAGCCGCAGGTGCTCGGCGAGCTGAAGATCCCCGGCTTCTCCGCGTACCTGCACCCCATCGGCGGCGACCTGCTGCTCGGCGTCGGTCAGGACGCCAGCCGGCTGGGCCAGACACAGGGCTCGCAGGTGTCCAGCTTCGACCTCTCCGACCTCGCGCATCCGACCCGGCTCGAGGCGCTGAGCCTCGGCACGAGCCGCTGGAGCCCGGTCGAGGACGACGCGCGCTCGTTCACGTACCTGCCCGAGGATCGGATCGCGCTGGTGCCGGTGACCGGACGCGGAGGCAGCCGGTTGGTGGCGATCCGGATCGGCGAGGACGGTCTGCTCCACCACGCCGGCAGCGTCGAGGTGCCCGGCTGGGCGGGCGACACGCGGGCGCTGCCACTGGCCGACGGCCGCGTGGCGATCGTGGCGCGGGGCGCCGTCCTCGAGCTCGTACACCCGACCGCGCTGGCCGACTGATCGAACTCGTACCGCCTCAGAACGGAACCTGGGTGGCCAGTAGGCCGGTGGCGGGCTCCCGCCCGGACAGGGTCCGGCAGAAGTCGACGGCATCCAGGTCGAGGGTCGGCCCGCCGGTGCCGAACTCCCAGCGCCCGCCGGCGACACCGGTGAGGTGCAGCCGGCAGGGTCGGCGGTGCCGGGCAGCCCACTCGGCGACGACGTCGGCGACCAGGACGGCGTCGTGCTCGGCCGTCAGCTCCAGTGGTCGTCCGGTGGCGCGGGTGATGTCCATGCGGTGCATCCACGGGTCACGGGTCAGGATCGTGTCGATGAGATAACCGAACGTCCAGACCTCGAGCTGGTCGCCCACTGACTGGACGTCGAGCATGCGCCGGCGCCGGATGAGCCCGGGGGTCCAACGGCGAGCACGGGCAGCACGCGGGCCGACGCGCTGGAACCGATCGGTGACCTGCTGCGGTGTCAGGGCGGCCCGCTCCTCGACCTGCAGTGCGGTGAGCGCGTCGATGAGCACTCCGCCACGCTTCTTGGCGGCCTTCTGTTGCCTGCTTCCCTCACGGATCGAGGCAGCCATCTCGGCCATCCCGAGCATATGGCCTGCCATCGCGCGCACGTCCCAGCCGGGGCACTCGGTGGGGCACGCCCAGTGATCGGCCCTCAGGTTGCGCAGCAGCGCGGCGAATCGGTCGTACTCGCTCGTGGCCAACCGCATCAGCGTGGCTCTGTCCAGGGTCGAGGTCCGTGCCTGGTTCCCTGTGGCTGCGGTGCGGGCAGTTCGGGTCACGGTGCGCTCCGAGTGGTTGCGGGCAGGCCGACGTGGTCGGCGAACATATCCATGGCCTCGTCGAGCAGCCGTGTCCACCGGACCCCACCCGGGTCGTTGGCCTGCTGGGCGTTGACCAGCCCGCCGAGCAGGGCGATGAACAGATCGAAATGGCGCGGGGCCTCGACACCGAATCGGGCGAGCTGGGTCCGCCCTCGCTCGAGCACCTCCACGGCGGGAGCGTAGGACTCCGGACTGGGCTCGAAACCCGGGATCGTCCGCTGGTTCATCAGCTGATGGCGGGCCAGGTCCGCGACGGCGTAATCGACGAACGTTGCCGCGAGCTGCTGCAGTCCGACCCGCGGGGAGCGGGACAGAGTCGACTCGACCTCATCGATCACGTCGAGGTACTCCGTCCAAGCCTGCCCGAACATCGCGTCGTAGATGGCGTTCTTCGACGCGAAGTAGGAGTAGAGGGACGGTGCCCGCATCCCGATCCGGACCGCAACGTCCCGCAAGGTCAGCTCCGCCAACCCCACCTCGCGGGCAATGGCCCACGCCGCCTCGAGGATCTCGAGGCGCGTTGCCTGCTGTCGTTCGGTTTTCCTATCGCGCGACGGAATCTCTAACATGGTTAAGACCATGCCGGATGGGGCCGCCGCCGTCAAGAGCTCCTGGGTTTCGAGTCATCACCGGGGCCGCCGCGCGGCGTGGCGGTGGGTCGAGCGGGTAGCCTCGCTGACCGTGACCGCCGCCCCGACCGTCCGTCCCATCGACGCCGACGAGCACCTCGCGTTCATCCGACGACAACCTTCGGCGAGCTTCCTGCAGACCCCTGCATGGGCCCGCGTCAAGACCGAGTGGCGGCCGGAGTCGCTCGGCTTCTACTCCTGCGAGGAGCTGGTCGGCGTCGCCCTTGTGCTGCACCGGCAGCTGCCCAAGCTCAGGCGGACGCTGGCGTACCTTCCCGAGGGTCCGGTGCTCGACTGGTCCCGCGACGACGTGTCCGACCTGATCGCCGCCATGACCAAGCACCTGCAAGCCGGCGGCGCCTTCGCCGTGCGGATGGGACCGCCGGTCATCAGCCGACGCTGGGGGGCCGCAACCCTCAAGGCAGCGATCGCGGATCCTGCACTCACCCGGCTCGGCGACGTGCCCGCCGACGAGGTCGACCCGGTCGGCACCCGCGTCGTCGACCTGCTCGACTCCACCGGCTGGACCCACCAGGTCGGGGTGGGAGGCTTCACCGCGGGGCAGCCCCGGTACAACTTCCAGCTGCCGCTGGCCGGCGACGAGGCCGCGGTGCTCAAGGGCATGAACCAGCTCTGGCGGCGCAACATCAAGAAGTCCGACAAGGAGGGCGTCGTGGTCTCCGTCGGGACGCGCGCGGACCTCGTCTCCTTCCACTCGGTGTACGCGGAGACCGCCCAGCGCGACCACTTCACCGCCCGCCCGCTGGCGTACTTCGAGACGATGTACGACGCGCTCAACGCCGAGGAGCCGGACCGGCTGCAGCTCTACCTCGCCCACCATGACGGTGACCTGGTGGCGGCCACGACGATGGTGCGCGTCGGTGAGCATGCGTGGTACTCCTACGGCGCATCGACCACCGCCAAGCGTGAGGTTCGCGGCTCGAACGCTATCCAGTGGCGGATGGTCCGCGACGCGATCGCCGCCGGGGCCGGCGTCTACGACCTACGCGGGATCACCGACACGCTCGACCCCGAGGACTCCCACATCGGGCTGCTCCAGTTCAAGGTGGGCACCGGCGGGCAGGCAGTCGAGTACGCCGGGGAGTGGGACCTGCCGCTGTCGCGCGTGCTGTACAAGCTGTTCGACTTCTACATGAAGCGGAGGTGAGCCCGCATGCCGCTCACGCTGCACGTCGAGGGGGAGCGCTGGCGTGCCCACCTGCGGGCTGTCGCCGACACCCATCCCGGCCTGGTGCCGGTGGCCAAGGGCAACGGGTACGGTCTCGGCCTTCCCCGGCTCGCACGCAAGTCCGGCTGGCTCGGCGTCGACACCCTCGCCGTCGGGACGTACGCCGAGGTGCCCACGGTCTTGTCCCGCTTCGACGGCGACGTGCTCGTGATGACACCCTGGCGACGTGAGCTGCCGGCGGCTGAGGCAGCCTACGACCAGCGGGTCGTGCACACGCTCAGCCGGGTCGCCGACGTGGCCGCGCTGGCCGCACATGCCAGCGCGACCGGCAGCCGCCCCCGCGTGGTCGTGGAGGGGCTCACCTCGATGGCCAGGCACGGCCTGACCCGCCACGAGCTGTCGGCTGCGGCGAGCGCGCTCGGTCGGCTGCGGCTCGTCGGGTTCGCCCTGCATCTGCCCATGGCCGGGGCGAACCTTCCCGAGGCCGAGCAGTGGGCCGCCGCCCTGCAGACCTCCCAGCTGGACACCGACACGCTGTTCGTCTCCCACCTGCACGACGCCGAGCTCACAGACCTGGCGCAGCGACGTCCCGGGTTGACCCTCCGGCCCCGCATCGGCACCTCGCTGTGGCTCGGGGACCGCAGCGCGCTGCGCGTCGGCGCCACCGTGCTCGACCGGCACCAGGTCCAGCGCGGTGAGCGGATCGGCTACCGGCAGCGGCCCATGCCCCGCGCCGGAACCCTGGTGATCGTCGCAGGGGGCACCGCACACGGCATCGGGCTGGCGGCACCGGCGGCGATGACCAACGTTCGCCAGCGTGCGGTGTCACTGGCCCGAGGGGGCCTCGAGGCGGCCGGCTTCTCGCTGTCACCCTTCCGGGTCGGGGGACGACAGCGCTGGTTCGCCGAACCACCGCACATGCAGGCCTCGATGCTGTTCGTCACCGACTCCGGTTCGGTCCCCGACATCGGTGCGGAGCTGGAGGTGGACGTGCGCTACACGACGACGTACGTCGACGCCGTCCTGATCGGCTGAGTGCCGAGGGGGTCCCCGGTGCCAATAGGTTGAGCACGGGGGACCCCTCGCGCAGTCGGGCCGCCCGTCCGACAGTCAGCGCTTGGCTTCGTCGAGCACCCCGCCGCCGGGGTCGTCGGCCGTCCCGTCGGCGCGCACCGGGTCCTGCCACGGTGCCCGGATGTCGCGAATCACCATCGCAGCCAGCCAGCCGATCCCGACGGCCCGAAGCAGGATCGCCAGCACGTACACCTCGTCCACGCTCGTGCCCCCGCCGAGCGTGTAGCCCCCCAGATGCCAGTGCCAGGCGAGGAAGTAGACCACCTCACAGGTCTGCCAGATCAGCAGGTCGCGCCAGTACGGCCGCGCGAGCACCGCCAGCGGAAGCAGCCACAGGGCGGTCTGCGGTGGCGCCTCCTTGGCCAGCAGCAGCACCCCCGCCACCGCGAGGAACGCCAGCTGGGCCACCCGGGGCCGGCGAGCCGCCGAGAAGGCGAGCCAGCTGGTGGCCACCAGCACGAGCAACAGCCCGACCCCCAGGACCAGATTGGCCAGGCTCGCATCCGCGTGCAGCCCCCACAGTGCGGCCACCTGCCACAGCGATCCGGTGCCGGGCGCGGCCTGGATCAGGCTCGACCAGTAGCTGCCCCAGCCCGCCGGCGCCAGCAGCGCGGCCAGGGCGTTGATGCCCACCCACGCGAGCAGCGCACCGGCCACCGACGGCAGTGCGGCGAGCCCGCACCTGGCCCGTAGGCTCAGCAGCACGAGAGCCACGAGCACCACGATCGGGTATCCGGCGAACGCGGCGCCCGTGCCCAGCAGCACGCCGGTCGTGAACAGCCGTCGACGCGACCAGGACCACATCCCACCGCAGACGCAGGCCACCGCCAGCAGGTCCCATCCGATCAGGCCCGAGAGCACCAGCACCGGTGCGGCGGCGAACCCTAGGGCGTCCCACGGCCGATCGGGATGAATGCGTGCGAGCAGTCCGGCGCAGGCAAGGGCGGCCAGCAGCAGCAGCACGGCGGCGACGGCGGTGTACTGAACCGCCTCGGCCTGCACGTCGGGGTCCGCGACGACGTCCGCGACCGGGCGGTCGTCGCGATCGACCGGGGGCTGCACCCCGAAGACCGCCTGGGAAGCGCGCGCGGCGGCGTACGACACGACTGCGATCGGCGCCGCCACCTCGGGCCCGGGGTAGCGGCCACCGGCCTCCCCCAGCGGAGGAACCTGCTCGGCGAGGCCGAGGTCGAGGTAGGACTGCGGGAGCCCGCTCTGGCACAGGTTGGCGTAGGCCCTGTCCCCTTCCCACCAGGCCCCGTCAGCGCAAGCGCTCTTGCTGAGCACGCCGAGCGCCATGGTCACGGTCATGACCAGCAGCACAGTGAGCAGCGCACTGCGGCGACACGCCGGGCGGGCATATGCACCGACCCGTCCACCGATCGCCGACGACGCACCAGCGACAAACTCGTCGCTATGGGACGGGCGGGTCACCGGAGGGGGCATCGGCGGCGTCAGTCGCGGCTTTCCACAGGGAGCACGCGCGCCCGATCACCCTGGTCGCCGCCCGGGTCTTGCGGCTGCGGCTCGGTCGGCTCCTCCTCGCCTGGGTCCGGCAGGGTCGGCTCCGGCTCCGTGGGCTCCGGCAGGGTCGGCTCCTCCTCGCCTGGGTCCGGCAGGGTCGGCTCCGGCTCCGTGGGCTCCGGCAGGGTCGGCTCCTCCTCGCCTGGGTCCGGCAGGGTCGGCTCCGGCTCCGTGG
>JALZKQ010000076.1 GCA_030859165.1 Actinomycetota bacterium | reverse complement strand
GTCAGGCTGCGCTGGTCGTACGCCCGCGTCACCGACTCGGCGATCGAGCGGATGCTCAAGACCAGCGGTCGCCGTCTATATCTCAGCCAACCGTTCGTGGATGCGCTCCTGCCGGGGGGACACCGGCTGCACGTGGTGCTGGACGGCGTGGCGCGCGGCTTTGCTGCAGTCAACATCCGTAAGTTCGTCGCCCGAGCCCACAGCATCGGCGATCTGGTGTCTCTCGGCTCGCTCACCCCTCAGGCTGCTGCCTTCCTCGAGGCGGCCGTGGCGGTCGGGCTCAACGTGGTCGTGTCCGGCGGCACCCAGGCGGGCAAGACCACGATGCTGAACTGCCTGGCATCGGCGATCCCGGGCACCGACCGCGTGATCTCGGCGGAAGAAGTGTTCGAGCTGAAGTTCGGGCATCCCGACTGGGTCGCGATGCAGACTCGTCAGGCTGGCCTCGAGGGCACCGGGGAGATCCGGCTGCGCGAGCTGGTCAAGCAGGCGCTACGGATGCGGCCGTCTCGCCTCATCATCGGCGAGGTGCGAGCCGAGGAGTGCCTCGACCTCCTGCTGGCCCTCAATGCCGGGTTGCCCGGCATGGCAACGCTGCACGCCAACTCAGCGCGCGAGGCGCTCGTCAAGATGTGCACGCTGCCGCTGCTGGCCGGCGAGAACATCGGGTCCCGCTTCGTCGTGCCGACGGTGGCGTCGTCGGTCGACCTCGTCGTCCACCTGGCACTGGACCACACCGGACACCGGATGGTGGAGGAGATCGTCTCGGTGCCCGGTCGGGTCGAGAACGACATCATCGAGACCGAACCCCTGTTCGCCGCAAGCGACGGCCGACTGTGCCGGAGTTCGGGCATGCCCACCCGGATCGAGAGGTTCGCACGCCACGGTGTCGACGTGCACCGACTGCTGGCCCACGCCAGCGCGCCTGAGGCGGTGGCCTGACGTGGGTGCTTTGCTCGGTCTCGTGCTCGGGGTGGGGCTCTGCCTCGTCTGGTTCGGCGCTCGGGGCGAGCTGCCGCCGAGGCGTGCGACGGGGCGGCCCTCCCGTGCCGACGTCCTGTTGCGCCGGGCGGGCGTCGAGGGTGTGAACGGGGTAGGCCTGGTGGCCTTCTGCCTCGGTGCCGGCCTGCTGGCTGGTCTGGTGGTGCTGGTGATCTCTCGAACCCAATCGGTCGCGGCGGTCTTCGCTGTCCTCGCCGGCTACCTGCCGATGGCGGTACTGAGCGGGAGGGCGCATTGTCGGCGTCGGGAGTTCGCCGAGCTGTGGCCTGAGGCCGTGGACAACCTCGCCTCAGCCGTACGCGCCGGGTTGTCGCTGCCCGAAGCGCTTGCGGCGCTGGGGGAGCGTGGCCCCGAGCCGCTTCGTGCGCCGTTCGTGAAGTTCGCGCTCGACTACCAGTCGAGCGGCCGTTTCGGTGACTGCTTGGACCTGCTCAAGGACCGGCTCGCCGACCCGGTCGGTGACCGCGTGGTCGAGGCCCTGCGGATCGCCCGGGACGTAGGAGGTGGCGACCTGGGCCGGATGCTGCGAGCGCTGTCGGGTTTCCTGCGTGACGACGCGCGGACCCGCGCCGAGCTGGAAGCTCGCCAGGCCTGGTCGGTCAACGCCGCGCGCCTGGCCACTGCGGCACCGTGGGTGGTGCTGCTCTTGATGTCCTTGCAACCGGACGTGATCACGCGCTATGCCAGCACTGCAGGTGCTGTGGTGCTCGGCGGCGGCGCCGCGACCTGTGTGCTGGCGTACCGCTTGATGACCTGGCTCGGCCGGTTGCCCAACGAGGAACGGATTCTGGCGTGAGCGCCGCTGAGGGTGCCTTGCTCGGTCTCGCGCTCGGCGGCGGGCTGATGACCACCATGCTCTCGCTGACGCGTTCGCGTCGCCCTGCGCTGGTGGATCGGGTGGCGCCGTACCTCCTCGATCTACCCAGTGCACCGCGGATGTTGACCGAGCGGGCTGCCTCGCTGGCCCCGACAGCCGTGGGCTGGGCGGTGTTCGGCCCTTCGCTGCGACGTCTGGCCGCGGCGGTGGAGCAGGTGCTGGGCGGCGCAGCCAGCATCCGTCGCAGGCTGCAGCGCCTCGGGTCCTCGACGACCGTCGAGCAGTTCCGCGTGCAGCAGGTGCAGTGGGGCCTGCTCGCAATAGGCGCCACGACGGGGCTCGGCCTGCTCGTCTCCCTGATGAGCGGGCTGGCGCCCCTGCCACTGCTCGTCGCAGCCGGTACGGCCTTCGTGCTCGGGGTGCTGGGTCGCGACCAGTGGCTCAGCCGATCCGTCCGGGTCCGCGAGGAGCGCATGCTCGCGGAGTTCCCCACGGTGACTGACCTCCTTGCGTTGGCTGTGCACGCAGGCGAGGGGCCGGTCGCTGCGATCGAGCGGATCGCGCGTACCAGCCACGGTGAGCTGGCCGTGGAGCTGCGGACCATCCTGGGACAGGTCCGCACCGGGAGTCCCGTCAGTCGCGCGCTGGACGGCTTGGCCGCCCGGACCGGTGTGCCCGTCATCGCCCGCTTCGCCGAGGGGGTCGCGGTGGCGCTCGAGCGCGGGACGCCCCTCGTCGACGTACTGCACGCGCAGGCCGCTGACGTCCGGGAGGCACAGCGTCGTCAGCTGATCGAGACCGGCGCCCGCAAGGAGGTGGCGATGATGATCCCGGTCGTCTTCCTGATCCTGCCCGTGACGGTCGTCTTCGCCTTCTTCCCCGGAGCCATCGGACTCGACCTGCGCGGCCCCTGAGCATCCGGGTGGCTGCCCCGGTCCGCGCAGCCAGAACCTGACGACATCGCCGACGAGGGACAACTGACATGACCATGGTGACCGACCGCACGACAACCATCCCCACCACCCGCTCCGACCCACTGTTCTACAGGGTCTGGGGCCGGGTCGCCGCTGGCCGTGACGAGCGCGGCGACGTACCCGGCTGGGTCATGATCGTGGTGATGACCGCCGGCCTGGTGGCAGCCATCACCACGATCGCTGGTGGACAGCTGCAGGACATGCTGCGCTCGGCGCTGGCCTCGGTCGGCGGCTGATGGCTCGGCGGCCGCGGGGCGAGGACGCCTCGGCGGTCGTCGACTTCGTGCTCGTCATGGTGCTGGTGATCCCGATCGCGCTGGGGGTGATCCAGGTCGGGCTCGTGCTGCACGTCCGCAACACCCTCACGTCGGCGGCCTCGGAGGGGGCCAGGTACGGCGCGACGATCGACCGCAGCGCGGCCGACGGCGTCGCGCGCACCCGGCAGGCGATCCGGCAGGGGCTCTCCGAGAGCTATGCGCGCGACGTCACGGCGCGCGAGACACGCATCGACGGTGTCGAGGCTGTGGTCGTGGAGGTACGCGCCGGCGTTCCCGCCCTCGGCTTGTTCGGTCCCGGCGTGCGACTGGTGGTGCGGGGCCACGCCGTCCGCGAGGTGCTGCCGTGAGTCGTCGCGACGACCAGGGCTCGGCGGTCGTGGAGTTCGTGTGGCTCGGGCTGCTGCTGCTCGTGCCGCTGGTGTACGCCCTGCTCACTGTCTTCGAAGCCCAGGCCGCGGCGTATGGTTCGGACGCGGCGAGCCGGTCGGCCGGGCGGGCCTTCATGCTCTCGCCGAGCCAAGAGCAGGCGTACGACCGCGCCCATGCCGCAGCACGGCTCGCGCTGGCCGATCACGGCATCGCAGCCGGACAGGTGAGCGTGGACATCTCCTGCGCGCCGGACCCGCAGCGGTGCCTGAGCCCGGGGTCCACCGTCAGCGTGTCGGTCACCGTGCAGCAGCCGCTGCCGCTCGTGCCCGCCGCACTCGGGACGAACGCGCCGAGCGTGACCATGTCCAGCACCCACGTCGAGCCGTACGGGACGTTCCGGGAGGACCGTTCGTGAACCGCGGCTCCGAGCGCGGCACGGTCACGGTGATGCTGGTCGGCTTCTTCCTGGTGATCGCGCTCCTGACCGCCGTCGTGGTCGACGCGTCCGCGGCGTTCCTGACCCGCCAGCAGCTCAACTCGCTGGCCGACGGCGCGGCCCTGGCCGCCGTCGACGGGGCCCAGGGCCAGGATGTCTACGAGGAGGGTCTCGGGGAGCTGGCCACGGTGGATCCGCAGGCGGCAGCTGCCCACGTAGCCGACTACCTCGCCGCCGTCGGCGCGCACGACGACCACCCCGGTCTGTCCTACGACGTGGTCTGCGACGGCACCCGGGTCACGGTCACGGTGAGCGCCCGGCTCGACCTGCCGATCGTGCCGCCCGGATGGGACCCCGAGACCCGGGTGGCCGGTCGCTCCAGCGCGATCGCCCCGGTCGTCTGACTCCTTCGGCTGGTGCCCGCCCCGAACTCGCGCGGGGCGACCCGTGCGGCGCCTACCCTGCCGCTATGACTCTCCTTGGCGGCGCGACCTGTCGGTCGGCTCGGGTCCAGGCGCTGCTCACCGTCAGCCTGGCCGCCACGCTGCTCGGGGGATGCAGCAGCTCCGTCCCAGACTCACTCGGCGAGGCGCTCGGTATGATGCCAGAGCGCCCCGGGGGTGTCCTGATGCAGTTCGTCGACGTGCGCGAGACCGCGGAACAGCTGGACCTTGCCGACGACCTCGGCCTGGAGGGGCTCTCTGGCGACGAGTTGGCAGAGCGCCAGAGCCGACTGTTGGTCGAGCACAGCCGGCTGGCGCTGGCACTCGACCGGGTGAGCCAGTTCAGGGGTGAGAGGCCCCTCTGGTCGATCCACGACGTGCAGTGGGCGGCAGGCTTCGTCCGGACCGACCGGACGCCCGAGCCCGAGATGTTTTATGCGCCCGAGCTCGGCGTCTACCGCCTGGTCGACGCCGACGCCGTCGCCCGGCTGCTCGAGACCCTGGGTGAGCGGGACTACGACCGCACCGAGTCCGCAGACGCCGTGTCCTTCACGCCACCCGGGGCCGACGACGCCATGACCACGAGCGTGCTCGAGGACGAGCAGCTGGTGGTGGTCGGCGACGTCGATGAGGTGCTCGACGTGCTGGCCGGGGACGAGGAGGCGATGGCAGCCGACGAGGACGTCGACCGCGTGTCCTCCGGTGTGTCGGCTCCGTCGTACGCCGTCGTCGGGTCCGGCGCCGACGCATGCCTCGCTGCCCCGTACCTGGGCGCCGCCGGAGAGCTCGGGACGCCGGCTGCGCTCTACGTGGCGCAGCGCGACGTGGACGCGCCGACCTACATCGACGTGGACGCGCAGACCGTCGTCGACGCCCGGCTCACCTTCGTCGACGACGAGGCGGCGGAGCTCGACGCGGCTGCCCGCGACACAGCGCTCAGCGGTTTCGCGAGCGAGTACTTCGAGACACCGGAGGTCTCGGTCAACGGTCAGGTCGTCCGCGTCGAGGCGACCTTGGCCACCGACGAGGACCTCTCACGCCCGGCTGTGGAAGCGGAGGCAGTCGCGCTCGTGGGATGCGGTGGCTGAGCACCCACGTCCGGAGATCCAGTCCCGCCGCACCCCGTACCCTGTCGTGCGTGGCCGGACCGGACTTCGCAGCACAGATCAAGCAGCTCGACGCGACTATGCACACCATCGAGCAGGTGCTCGACCTCGACGCGATGCGGGTGGAGATCGGCGACCTCGAGGAGCAGGTCGGCGCGCCGGACCTGTGGGACGACCAGGCCCGCGCCCAGGCGGTCACCGGCCGGTTGTCGGTGCTGCAGGCCGACCTCGAGCGGGTGACCTCGATCCGCAGCCGCATCGAGGACCTCGAGGTGCTGCGCCAGCTCGGTCAGGAGGAGGCCGACGACGACTCGCTGGCCGAGGCCGAGGTCGAGCTGCTGCGGCTGCACAAGTTGGTCGACGCCTTCGAGGTGCGCACCCTGCTCAACGGCGAGTACGACGCCCGCGACGCGCTGGTCTCGGTTCGCTCCGGGGCCGGAGGCGTGGACGCCGCGGACTTCGCCGAGATGCTGATGCGGATGTACATCCGCTGGGCCGAGCGGCACGGCTACTCCACCGAGGTCTACGACACGTCCTACGCCGAGGAGGCCGGCATCAAGTCGGCCACCTTCGCGGTCAAGGCGCCGTACGCCTACGGCACCCTGTCGGTCGAGTCGGGCACCCACCGGCTGGTGCGGATCTCCCCGTTCGACAACCAGGGGCGCCGGCAGACGTCGTTCGCCGCGATCGAGGTGGTGCCGGTGATCGAGCGCTCCGACGAGGTCGACATCCCCGAGGAGGAGCTGCGCGTCGACGTGTACCGCTCGTCGGGGCCCGGCGGGCAGAGCGTCAACACGACCGACTCCGCGGTCCGGATCACCCACGTCCCCACCGGCATCGTGGTGAGCTGCCAGAACGAGAAGTCCCAACTGCAGAACCGGGCCAGCGCGATGGTCATCCTCAAGGCCAAGCTGCTCGCGGTGCGCCGGGCGGCCGAGCGGGCGCACCTGGACGAGCTGCGCGGCGACGTCCAGGCGTCGTGGGGCGACCAGATGCGCAACTACGTGCTGCACCCGTACCAGATGGTCAAGGACCTGCGCACCGAGTACGAGAGCGGCAACACCTCCGCGGTGCTGGACGGCGAGATCGACGAGTTCATCGAGGCGGGGATCCGCTGGCGTCGCTCGACGCCGGCGCAGTCCTGAGCCGTACAGTGATCCGTTGACCGGACCGTGCCCCAACCGCGGACCCCACCGAAGATCCCGACCTCCGGCCGCCCCACATGATCCGATTCGAGAACGTCACCAAGTCCTACGGCTCGACCAAGCGACCGGCGCTGCACGCCGTCGACGTCGAGGTCGACAAGGGCGAGTTCGTCTTCATCGTCGGCGCCTCCGGCTCCGGCAAGTCCACGTTCCTGCGCCTGATCCTGCGCGAGGCCCGCCCGACCTCCGGGCGCGTGTACGTCGCGGGCAGGGAGATCAACCGCCTCGCCAGCTGGAAGGTGCCCGGACTGCGCCGTCAGATCGGGACCGTCTTCCAGGACTTCCGGCTGCTGCCCAACAAGACCGTGGCCGAGAACGTCGCCTTCGCGCTGCAGGTCATCGGCAAGCCGCGGTCCACCATCCGCAGGGTGGTGCCCGAGACCCTGGACCTGGTCGGCCTGACGGGCAAGGGCGACCGGATGCCCGAGCAGCTGTCCGGCGGCGAGCAGCAACGCGTGGCGCTGGCCCGGGCGGTCGCGAACCGGCCGATGATCCTGATCGCCGACGAGCCGACCGGCAACCTCGACCCGACGACCTCGGTCGGCATCATGAAGCTGCTGGACCGCATCAACCGCACCGGCACCACCGTCCTGATGGCCACCCACGACGTCGGTGTCGTCGACCAGATGCGCAAGCGCGTCATCGAGCTCGCTGACGGTGGCGTGATCCGGGACCAGTCGCGCGGGGCGTACGGCTACCGGAACTAGATCCCTACCGGCCGGCACGTCCAGCACCGACGGCCCCGACCCCACGGAAGTCATGCAGATCACTCACATCCTCACCGAGCTGGGCACCGGGCTGAGGCGCAACGTCTCGATGACGCTGTCCCTGGTGGTCACGACGTTCGTGTCGTTGGCGCTGGTCGGTTTCGGGTTGCTGGTCAACGAGCAGGCCGGAGCAACCGAGGACTACTTCAACGGGCGCTCCACCCTGCTCGTCCTGTTGTGTTCGGAGACCTCCAGCGGTGGCACCTGCGTCAACGGTGAGGCGACCCCGGAGCAGCGAAAGGCGGTCGAGGCGGCCCTCGAGGAAAATCCGCAGGTCGACTCCTACACCTACGAGACCGCCGAGGAGCAGTACGAGAAGGCCGGTGAGCTGCAGAACCAGACCCCGGCCGGCGAGCGCGCCTACGAGACAGCCGAACCGGCGAACTTCTCTGCGGTCTACACGGTGGTCCCGTTCGACCCGCAGCAGGTCGACGGCATCGCCGGCCAGCTGGTGGGGATGAGCGGCATCGAGAATCTGGTCAACGTGGCCGACCAGCTCGGCCTGCTGTACGAGTTCCTCGACTTCCTGCAGATCGCGGCGCTCGTGATCGCGGCGTTCCTCGCGGTGACCTCTGTCCTCCTGGTCTCCAACACGATCCGGCTCACCGCGTACGCCCGCCGCAAGGAGATCGGCATCATGCGACTCGTGGGCGCGTCCAACTGGCACATCCAGCTGCCGTTCATCCTGGAGTCGATGCTGGCCACCATGCTCGCCGGGCTGTTGGCGGTCGGCTCGTTGGCAGCGATGGTGGAGCTCGGAGTGAACCGCGGTCTCAAGCAGGCCTTCGGAGACCTCACTGTGTGGATTGGTTGGCCCGAAGCCGTGTTCGCAGGTACGCTCACGATGGCACTGGCGGTAGTGCTCGGCGCGATCCCGCCACTCGTGTTGACCCGCAAATACCTCGACGTGTGACATGCGTGCGTTACGGTCGTTTCCGCAGGGCAACCAGAGTGGCGCATGTGACTCATGTGCATGACATGGACAGTCATCTCCATCGCTAGCCGAAGGTTTCACCGTGCCTCGACCCCACGTTCGTCGTGCTCAGCGGCTGATCGGCAGTCCCCCCACCCACTCCTCTGACCCTCCCGCCCGGCCCCGGGCCTACGATGTCGCCCTGCGGCAGCGGGTCGCCGTGCTCGCCGCCGCCCTGACGATCGGCGTCATCGCGAGCGTCGCGGTCCCGGCGCTGGGCAGCGAGCGGCAGGACGACCTCCAGGACCGCAAGGCCGACGTGACCGACTCACTGCAGTCGGCCCACGGTGACCTCTTCGAGGTGAGCGCCGACCTCGTCACGGCCACCCAGGCCCTGGACGACGCGCAGAGCCGGCTGGTCAGCGCCCAGCAGGAACTGGCGCGCACCCGCGGCGAGCTGGCCATCGCCCAGTCCCTCGACGAGCAGATGCGCGACGAGCTGACGCAGGCAGAGGCCGAGTTGGACGCCGCGATCGAGGCGGTCGAGGAGACCGAAACCGACATCGCGGTCCGGCGCGCGCGGATCGGGGACATGGTCGCGGACAGCTCCCAGTACGGGAGCCCGGCCATGGCCAGTCTCGGCAGCGTGCTCGAGGGTACAGATCCAGCCGAGATCGGCGCGAACCTCACACTCACCAGCTCGGTCATGAACTCACAGGCGAGCGAGCTCGACGAGCTGAGCGCCACCGAGACAGTGCTCGGTGTGCAGCAGGAGCGGATCCTGGAACTGCGCGACGACGTCGCGCTCAAGCACGCAGCAGCCGCGCAGAACCTGGAGGTCAAGGGGGACTTGACCCGATCCGCGAAGGAGCAGGCTGCGTCCGTCGCCGCGATCGTGGCGACCCGCAGGCGAGCCCAGCAGACGGCCGCCGCCGAGCGACAGCTCGAGCTCGACCGGATCGCCACGCTCGAGGCCCGCCGTGAGCAGGTCAAGACGATGCTGCAAGCCGTCGCGCGCCGACAGCTTGCGCGACAGGAAGCGCGAGAGCTGGCCGCGGCTCAGGCAGCCGCGGAACGTAGGGTCGCGCACCGGGCAGCCGTGCAGCGAGCGGCCACCGCGCAGGCAGCCGCGCAGGCAGCCGCGCAGCAAGCGCAGCAAGCGCCCGGACCCACGGTCAGCCAGGCCGTCCCGTCGTCGGCCAGCGACCTGTCGTGGCCGGTGGGCAACAGCTACGTCACCTCGCCGTACGGCATGCGTCTGCACCCGATCCTCCAGGTGTACAAGCTGCACGACGGCACCGACTTCGGAGCCGGCTGCGGCGTGCCGATCTACGCGGCAGCCGGCGGCACCGTCGTGTCGGCGTACTACGACGCCGCTTACGGCAACCGGGTGCTCCTGACGCACGGGATCATCGACGGACGCAGCCTCGCGACGTCGTACAACCACCTCACCAGCGACACGGTCAGCTCCGGTCAACGAGTGTCGAAGGGCCAGGTCATCGGGTACGCCGGCACCACCGGCTACTCGACCGGCTGCCACCTGCACTTCATGGTGTACGAGAGCGGCAGCACCGTCGACCCGATGGGCTGGCTGGGCTGAGAACCGAGCTCGCTGGCCGTCGGGACCATGAGGGATGATGGTCCGATGGCCAAGGAGAGCGGCACCCGGCTGATCGCGAGCAACCGCAAGGCGCGGCACGACTACCAGGTCGAGGACACCTACGAGGCGGGCATCGTGCTGACGGGCACCGAGGTGAAGTCGTTGCGCGCAGGACGGGCGACGCTGTCAGACGGCTTCGGTGAGATCGAGAACGGCGAGGTCTGGCTGCTCGGCGTCCACATCCCCGAGTACACCGCGGGCACCTGGACCAACCACGAGCCACGCCGGCGCCGCAAGCTGCTGCTGCATCGCAGCGAGATCGAGAAGATGTCCGGCAGGATCATCGAGCGCGGGCACACACTCATCCCGCTGTCGCTGTACTTCAAGGACGGCCGCGCCAAGGTGGAGATCGCGGTGGCCAAGGGCCGCAAGAACTACGACAAGCGGCATGCGATCGCGGCCAAGGAAGCCAAGCGCGAGGCGGAGGTCGCGATCGGCCGCGCCATCAAGGGACGGGGCCGGTGAGCCGACCGGCGTCACCGCGTTCCCTCGCTTGGCCGGGGCGAGTAGGCTGAGCACGACAACTCAAGAGGGGCTGATCGGTTTCGACTTCGGTCGTTCGATCCAGGAGAAGCGGGTCGAGGATCCAAGGTCACCTCGTTAACGATCCTTGGAAACCATAAGTGCCAACGCTAAGCGCACTGACTTCGCTCTCGCCGCCTGAGGCGAGTAACGCGAAGGGTCGGTCCGGGGGCGCCTCCGCCCCGGTCGCCGGCCTCATCTAGGAGGCTTGCTACCCAGACCCGGCCGCGGGGATCTGGGCGGGACATCAACAGCGGCTGGGCCCGTCAGCGACTTGTCTGTGAGAGCGCTGGGGCCGAGAAAATCGTCTAGCAGACTGCACCCGGAGAAGACCTGGTTCAGCGTCGAGGGACGCGGGTTCGATTCCCGCCAGCTCCACGACGGGGTGTTCACGGTTTTCGGCCGTGGATGCTCACGTAATTCGCGGCTGACGGGCTCTCAGCCCGTGGGGGCGCGTTTCTGCGTGTTCTGTGCCTGGTCGGCCGGCGGGTGTGGTCGTCACGGGCGTCTGTGATCGCTGTGTCGCGTCGGGCAACAGCGCTTGGACCGCTCGAGCGCGCCCGTGAGGGCGGGCCTGGGCAGGCGTCGGCCGGTGGAGTCGCTTGAGTGGGTGTCGGCTGCTACTGCCGGTGCGGCGGACCGGTGTCCCAGTTGCTGGGCGCAAGCTCGAGATTCTCGATCGACTGCTGCGCACTTGTGGTGAGCAGTGGCAGGAGGTCGTCGTTGCCGAGGGTGCGCCTGGAGTTAACACCGGGGGATCGGCCTCCCGCACGCCTCGCCGGCGCGGCGTGCGCGGCCGGACGGGCTCGTCCCAGGCTCGTCCCCCAGTGCGCGGATCGGCGTGCTGGACGCCCGTTCCCGGTGGATCCGGGCTGAGCCGATCTCCCGAAAGCACTCCATGTCCCTTAGCCCGAACGACGTATGGCGACCGGTGAGGCCGGAGTCGCGATGCAGAGCTGCTCGCCGTACGCGGATCGACCGTCCGCGCCGGGGTGGGCGCCTGTAGCCACCGACGATGTGCCGGGTGAGCTGAGGGGATTCGAACCCCTGACCTTCTCAGTTGACCGGGCCGACGTAATGCCTCGTCAAATCTCGATCACCCTCGGACCAACCCGCCCGATCTGAAGCCCCTGCTACGGATCGAACCAATACCGCGCGAAACGTTACCTGAGAACCTCGGAGTCTCTCGACAGAATTCGGATGACATTTTTGCTGACTTTTCGGTACGTGCGGGGCGGGAGCTCGTCAGCAAGCTGGACGCTTGCACCCTCGACGGTCATGCCGATGCAGGTGCCAGATCATGCCCTCGGGTTAAGAGCCTCTCCGCGTGCGCAGCCTTCGCTACGAACTACTCCGAGCTGAACCCTCGCAAGCCCTGGACCGAAAATTGGGGGGCCGGGCACTCGTCAACCGCCTCCTCATTCCGTATTCGATCACCTCCGCCATCGGCATGACCGCACGGAACGCGGCAGATGCGGATGTTCCGGAAGCCGATCCGCAACCGGCGACGCTGCGAACCGCCGCGCGTCCCGCAGGGGATCGGTGTTGGCGAAGTCTGTCGAGCATCCTCGACTGGGGCCGGTCTCGGTTGGCGCTGGGCTCTTGCGGTTCCGCTGTCATGCTCAGGATGTGCGTATGACCAACCTCGTCTTGAAGTTCCTTCTCGAGGTGGCTGGCTTCGCCGCGCTGGCCTACACAGGTGCGGCAGTCGGATCCGGCCTCTGGGCGGTTGTCCTCGCGGTGACTCTCCCCGTCGTGGCGATCGCCGTTTGGGCGCGTTGGAACGCGCCCCGTTCGGCACACCGGTTGCCGATCGGCACCCGGATCCCGCTCGAGTTGACCGTGTTCGTGACGGCAGCGCTCGGCTTGCTCGTTACCGGTGCGGTCGTGTGGGCCGTGGTCTACCTCGCGCTCGTCGTGATCAACGCTGCGCTCCTGACTGTGCTGCGCCAGTGGGAGGCCTGCGCCCTTCGGCAGCGACGACCCTCGCCCTCACGCTGCCGAGCGGGTGGGTCAGCCGGGGCCTGGATCACTTCCGCGATCGTGTCTTGTGTCCACATTGGGATCCCTTGCGGGACGACCGCCGTCCTATCGGTGTTCAGCCGAGCGCTCACCGCAAGCCGTTCCCCAAGTGGGGCGTCCTGGTCTGGCACCTCTGTCAAGACACCTTCGGGAGTGGGGACCTGGACTGCTGGGTGGCGGGCGCTGGAGTGGCTTGTCCGAAGTGCCGGGTGTTGCATCCTATGGCGGTGCGTGCTCCGTCGACGGTTCATCGGCGCGACCGAGCCGAATGCTGTCGCCTGCCATGAGCATGGGACCGCCCTGAGCGGTTTTCTGCCAACCTCATGGGACCACCTGGATTGCCAGTCATGGGACCGCCCGGCGCGCCGCGTCGGTGGTTCCTCGGTCTGCTCGTTGACT
>JALZKQ010000051.1 GCA_030859165.1 Actinomycetota bacterium | reverse complement strand
CGGTGATCGTGGCGGGCGTGAGCGACGAGCCCGTGATCCACCTGCGCGCCAGCGGGGTCAGCCTGGTCCTCGACCACAGCGGCACCGGAGCACCGGTCGTCCTGCACTGGGGTGCCGACCTCGGTGATCGTCGCGATGGCCACCTCGCCACCGGCGGTGCCCGGTCGGGTCCGGCTGCCAGGTCTCGACCCGAACGCCACGTACGAGGTCGCGCGGCTCGGACCGGAGCCGGCGTACGGGTCGCTGCGCGCCGGTTGGCTGCAGGACGACGTCCCCGTGCCGGTGTCCGGGGCGGTGCTCGGCGCGGTCGGCTGCGCGCTGCCCACGTTGCTGCCCGAGTCCGCGCTCGTGCTCGGACTGCGTCGCATCTCGGTCATTGGGAGCACCGAAGGTCACACTTCGGTTCCCATCCGGTCAGGACAGCGCGGTGCGGTGGACAGGCATGATCCGTACGGGTAGAACTCAGCATGTGACTCAGGGCACAACAGTCACAGGGCCGAGACGTACTGAGCAGAGGGTGGATTCATGCGAGCAACAAACTTCGGACGGATGGCGTTGGCGCTGGCGGCGACCGGCCTCCTGGCCAGCGGATGCCTCCAGGGCGGCGACGACGGGGACAGCGGCGGTGACAGCGGCGGTGGGACCGCCGGAGCCGGCGGGTCGGAGGCGGGCGACGGCGAGGTCAACGTCTCCGGTGCGTTCACCGGCGAGGAGCAGGCGGCGTTCGAGGAGGCGCTGGTCGCGTTCGAGGACGAGTCCGGCATCGACATCGTCTACGACGGCAACGCCGACTTCACGACGCTGATCAACAGCCGCGTGCAGTCCAACCCGCCCGACATCGCGCTCTTCCCGCAGCCGGGCCTGCTGCTCGACCTGGCAGCCCGCGACTCCGTCGTGCCGATCGACGAGTTCCTGGACGCCGACGCGCTCAACGAGACGCTGATCCCCGGCTTCCTCGACTCGGTGACCGACGACGAGGGCACCGTCTTCGGCGCTCCGATGCGGATGGCGGTCAAGAGCGTGGTCTGGGTGCCGAAGCAGCCCTGGGCCGATGGCGGCTACCCGCTGGAGTTCGCCTCGCTGCAGGAGCTCCAGGAGACCGCGCAGGAGATCAAGGACGGTGGCACCCCACCGTGGTGCATCGGCTACGAGGCGGGTGCCGGCACCGGCTGGGTGGGCACCGACTGGCTCGAGGAGTTCGTGCTGCGAGTCGCCGGACCCGAGGTCTACGACCAGTGGGTCAGCCACGAGATCCCGTTCAACGACCCGCAGATCGCCGAGTCGCTCGACGCCTACGGCGAGCTGCTCGGTAGCGACGCGGAGAACGTGCTCGGCGGTCGCAGCGGCATCCTGAACCAGCCGTTCGGCGAGGCGGGCAACCCGTCCTTCGAGACGCCTCCGGCGTGCCTGATGCAGCGGCAGGGCAACTTCATCACCGGGTTCTTCCCCGCGGACGTCCAAAAGAACCTCGACGACAGCGTCAGTGTCTTCACCTTCCCGCCGTACGAGGGCGGGTACGACGGGCAGCCGATCCTCGGTGGCGGCGACGTCGCCGCCCTGTTCAACGGCGAGGACGACGAGGCCAAGGAGGTCATGGAGTTCCTGACCGCCGACACGTTCGGCGCCGAGTGGGCCCAGGCCGGTGGCTGGCTGTCGCCGCACACCACGTTCGACGTCAGCAACTACCCCGACGAGACCACGCGCAAGGTGGCCGAGCTGGCCAACGACGCCGACGTCTTCCGCTACGACGCGTCGGACCTGATGCCGGCCGAGGTCGGTGCCGGCACCTTCTGGGAGGGGTCGGTCGAGTGGATCCAGGGTGACGTCACCACTGACGAGATGCTGACCAGCATCGAGGAGTCCTGGCCGGAGTGACGGACCCGGGTCCCGTGGGGCGAGCGCACCGTCCCACGGGACCCTCCACCGACGGGTCCGCCCGGGGCCCGTCCCACCCCGCAGGGGAGCAGGACGCATGAGCACCATCGCGAAGGAACGCACCACCGCGGCCCCCACGCCACCGGAGCCCCCACCGTCCGGCGGGACCACCTGGCGCAAGGCGCTGATCGGTGTCATCGGGGTCGTCGGGGTCATCGCCGTGCTGATCGTCGGCTTCCAGGCGATGTACCTCTATCCGCCACCCAAGCTGCTGCAGGTCCCGCTGGCGCTGGTCGGCGGGGTGGGCGGGGCGATGCTGCTCTTCTTCTTCCTCAACATGCTGGTCGAGTCGCTGCCCGCGAAGACCTCGCGCCGGATGCTGCCGTACGCGTTTGTGCTGCCCGCGTTCGGCCTGATCGGCCTGATGCTGATCTACCCGTCGGTGCAGACGATCGTCTACAGCTTCGCCGACGAGACCAGTGAGTCCTTCGTCGGCTGGGCGAACTACACCGACGTCTTCTCCGACCCGGACTTCCGCACCACGCTGGTCAACAACCTGCTCTGGCTTGCGATCGTGCCCGCGGCGACCGTCGCGATCGGCCTGGGCGTGGCCCAGGTGGGCGACAAGCTGTCGCCTCGCTGGGAGAAGATCTCCAAGTCGATCATCTTCTTGCCGATGGCGATCTCCTTCGTCGGCGCCGCGACGATCTGGCGCTTCGTCTACGCCTACGCCCCCGAAGGGCGCCCACAGGTCGGCCTGCTGAACTCCATCGTCACCTCGCTCGGCTTCGAGCCGGTGACCTGGCTGGAGACGTCTGCGTTCAACGTCAACGACATGCTGCTCATGGTCATCCTGATCTGGCTGCAGACCGGCTTCGCGATGGTGCTGCTCTCGGCGGCGATCAAGAGCGTGCCGGAGGACACGCTGGAGGCGGCGCGGCTGGACGGGGCATCGGAGTGGCAGATCTTCTGGCAGGTCGTGGTGCCGCAGATCCGCGGAACCATCATCACCGTCTTCATCACGGTGCTGATCCTGGTGCTCAAGGTCTTCGACATCGTCTACGTGATGACCAACGGGTTCGACGACACCAACGTCATCGGCCTGGCGTTCTTCCAGGAGATCTTCATCAACCTCAACAACGGGCGGGCCTCGGCCATCGTGGTCATCCTGTTGCTGGCCATCATCCCGGTGCTGATCTACCAGGTCCGGCACTTCCGCGCCGAGGAGGCGAACCGATGAGCGACGTCGCGACCAGGCCGGAGAAGTCCGGCCTGGCACCCAAGGTCACCCTGCTCGTCGTGTGCCTGATCTGGACGATCCCGACGCTCGGCCTGCTCATCACCTCGGTACGCACCCGCGAGGCAGCGAACAACAGTGGGTGGTGGACCGCGCTCAACCCGTTCAGCGGTGACTGGACGCTGAGCAACTACGACGAGGTGATCAGCGGCAACGACATGGGTGCGGCGTTTCTCAACAGCCTGATCATCAGCATCCCCGCGACCATCATCCCCATCATGTTCGCCGCCTTCGCCGCCTACGCCTTCACCTTCATGCGGTTCTGGGGCCGGGACACGCTGTTCGTGGTCGTCGTCGGTCTGCTGGTCATCCCGATCCAGATCACCTTCGTGCCGATGCTGGAGCTGCTCGGCAGTGACGGCCTGGGCATCGTCGGGCAGTTCCTGTCGGTCTGGCTGCTGCACACCGCGTTCGGCATGCCGCTGGCGATCTACCTGCTGCGCAACTACATGGCCACGCTGCCACGCTCGGTGATCGAGTCGGCCGAGGTCGACGGGGCCACCCACTTCAAGACCTTCTGGCAGCTCATCATCCCGATGTCTGTCCCCGCGCTCGCGGCGTTCGCGATCTTCCAGTTCCTGTGGGTGTGGAACGACCTGCTGATCGCGCTGCTGTTCATCGGCCAGGGCGAGAACGAGGCGGTCACCGTGAACCTCAGCCAGCTCAACGGCCGACTCGGCGAAGGGTGGCAGCTGTTGACGGCCGGCGCGTTCGTCTCGATGGTCGTGCCACTGCTCGTGTTCTTCTCGCTGCAACGGTTCTTCGTGCGCGGCCTGACAGCGGGATCGGTCAAGGGGTAGCAAGCCCCAGGAGGTCCAGGCGTGTCCGCCCGGGGATCAGCTCGAGATCCTGTCCGAGCTGGTCCCCGCGCAGCGTCTCGAGATGGTCCATCAGCGTCCGTCGGAACGCCACCGCTGCCGCAGGGACAGCGGTGCCGGTGCGGTGGGCCAGACCGACGGTGCGGCGCAGGCGTGGCTCGGTGAGGTACGTCTTGCGCAGCCGCGGGTGGCTCTGCAGGACCATGCTCGGCACGACCGCGAGCCCGAGCCCCGCCTCGGCGAAGCGCAGCACGGCATCCATCTCACCACCCTGCACCGCCAACGTCGGCTCGAAGCCGGCCGTACGACAGGCCTGCAGGGTCACGTCGCGCAGGTCGTACCCGGCCCGGAACATCACCAGCGGTTGGTCCCGTAGGTCCGCGACGCGCATCGAGCCGGCCGGGCTCGGTGGTGGGTCGTCCAGCGAGCTGACCACCACCAGGTCCTCGCGGATGATCGGGGTGGTGACCAGGCCCCGCTCGCTCAGCCGCCGCGGCACGATGACCAGAGCCAGGTCGAGGTCCCCCCCGCCGAGGTGCTGCACCAGATCGTTGCTCCCGCTCTCCTGCACCTGCAGCTCGATGTCGGGGAAGCCCCGGCGGAAGGTCGCGAGCACATCGGCGAGCAGACCGGTCATCAGCGACGGTGTGGCCCCGAGGCGCACCCGCCCGCGACGGACCCCGGCGAGCTCGAGCACCTGGCGGCGGGCGGTCTCCACGTCGGACAGGATCCGCCGGGCCAGCGGAGCCAGCAGCTCGCCGGCGTGGGTGAGCGTGATGTTGCCCCGCACGCGGTCGAACAGAGGGGTCCCGAGCTCGGCCTCCAGGACCCGTACCTGCTTGCTCAGCGTGGGCTGCGCGACTCCCAGCAGCTCCGCCGCCCGGGTGAAGTGCCGTTCCTGGGCAACGGCGACGAAGTAGGCGAGCTGCTGCATCTGCATCCTCATAGCCTACGGCTATCGAGAACCTCGTCATCATCACTTAGCGCGTAGGTCGTCGACGGCCTAGAGTGCTCGCGAGGGCGTCCACGCACACCGAGGAGAGCCGACTGATGTCGACAGGGGTCACGGGTCCGGGACGCGCCAGCGTCACCGAGAAGACACTGCGTCGAGACCGCTGGTGGCTGGCGCCGCTGACCAGCTTCGTGGTGTTCACCGCCTTCGTGGTCTACGCGACGTGGCGGGCGTTCGCCGGTGCGGACTACTACGCCTCGCCGTACCTCTCGCCGTTCTACTCGCCCTGCCTCAGCGACGCCTGCGTGGCGGGATCCTCGGACTTCGGGACCCCCTTCGGGGGGTGGTTCCCGCTGTCGCCGGCGCTGATCATCTTGATCTTCCCGCTCGGCTTCCGGATGACCTGCTACTACTACCGCAAGGCCTACTACCGGGCGTTCTGGCTGTCACCACCGGCCTGCGCGGTCGCGGAACCGCACACGACGTACACGGGTGAGACACGGTTCCCGCTGATCGTGCAGAACATCCACCGCTACTTCTGGTACGCCGGTGCGGTGGTCGCTCTCGTGCTGACCTTCGACACAGTCCTCGCCTTCCGCAACGAGGACAAGGAGTGGGGCCACGTGGGCCTCGGCACGGTGATCTTCGTGGTCAACATCGTGCTGATCTGGCTCTACACGCTGTCCTGCCACTCGTGCCGGCACATCATGGGCGGGCGGCTGCGGAACTTCTCCAAGCACCCGGTGCGTTACCGGGCCTGGGGACTGGTGTCCAAGCTCAACGCACGACACGGGCAGTACGCCTGGTACTCGCTGTTCTCGGTGGCACTGACCGACCTGTACGTCTACCTTCTCGCCACGGGCGCGTTCGACGACCCGCGGTTCTTCTAGGGAAAGGGCCCCGGCGATGACGACTGAGAACCGGCACCCGATGACCGGCAACAAGATGACCGACGAGGTCGTACCCGACGGGCACGGGTTGGAGGAGCACGCGTACGACGTCGTGGTGATCGGCGCGGGCGGCGCGGGGCTGCGCGCGGCCATCGCCGCGCACGACGCTGGGGCACGAGTCGCGATCGTCTGCAAGTCGTTGCTGGGCAAGGCGCACACCGTGATGGCCGAGGGCGGAATCGCCGCGGCCATGGGCAACGCCTACCCCGACGACAACTGGAAGGTTCACTACCGCGACACCATGCGCGGCGGCAAGATGCTCAACAACTGGCGGATGGCGCAGCTGCACGCGCAGGAGGCGCCCGAGCGGGTCCTCGAGCTCGAGGACTGGGGCGCACTGTTCGACCGCACGCCGGACGGGCTCATCTCGCAGCGCGACTTCGGCGGCCACCGCTACGCCCGGCTGGCCCACGTGGGCGACCGCACCGGCCTGGAGATGATCCGCACCCTGCAGCAGCGCGCCGTCGAGCTGGGCATCGACGTCTTCATGGAGTGCACGGTCACCCAGATCTTCACGGACAGCTCCGCTGGCGACGGCAAGGTCAGCGGGGCGTTCGCCTACCGCCGCGAGTCCGGGCGCTTCATCGTCTTCACGACCCCGAGCGTCGTGCTCGCCACCGGAGGCATCGGCAAGTCCTACCAGGTCACCAGCAACTCCTGGGAGTACACCGGCGACGGTCACGCGCTGGCCCTGCGCACCGGAGCGTCGCTCATCAACATGGAGTTCGTGCAGTTCCACCCGACCGGGATGGTGTGGCCTCCGTCGGTGAAGGGCCTCCTGGTGACCGAGTCCGTGCGAGGAGACGGCGGGGTGCTGAAGAACTCCGAGGGCGAGCGCTTCATGTTCGACTACATCCCCGACTACTTCAAGGCCGAGACGGCCGACTCGATCGAAGAGGCCGAGGGTTGGTACGAGGACAAGAAGAACAACCGGCGACCTCCCGAGCTGCTACCCCGTGACGAGGTGGCCCGGGCGATCAACTCCGAGATCAAGGCCGGCCGCGGATCACCGCACGGCGGCGTCTTCCTCGACATCGCGTCGCGTCGTACCCCGGAGTTCATCCGGCGTCGGCTGCCGTCGATGTACCACCAGTTCAAGGAGCTTGCGGACGTCGACATCACCGCCGAGCCCATGGAGATCGGACCGACCTGCCACTACGTGATGGGCGGCGTCGAGGTCGAACCCGACACTGCCATGAGCAAGGTCCCGGGCTTGTACGCCGCAGGCGAGGTGGCCGGCGGGATGCACGGCTCCAACCGGCTGGGCGGCAACTCGCTCTCGGACCTTCTCGTCTTCGGGCGGCGGGCCGGGGTGAGTGCGGCCGAGCATGCTCAGGGCACGGCCGGCAGCCGGCCGCAGGTCGACGAGGCAGAGGTCAAGGCGGCGGCCGAGCACGCACTGGCCCCGTTCTCCGTCGCCGGCGGCGAGAACCCCTACACGATCCAGATCGACCTCCAGGACGTGATGCAGCGGCTGGTCGGCATCATCCGCACCGGCGACGAGCTGAACGAGTCGCTCACCGAGATCGAGGCGCTCAAGGTGCGGGCCGGCGATCTCGCGGTCGAGGGACACCGGCAGTACAACCCCGGGTGGCACCTGGCGCTCGACCTGGTCAACATGCTCGTCGTCTCCGAGTGCATCGCCAAGGCCGCACTCGAGCGCACCGAGTCCCGCGGAGGGCACACCCGCGACGACTTCCCGGGAGCCGACGACACCTGGGGCACCAGGAACCTCGTACTGACCCTCGACCCCGACGGCGACGTGCAGCTCGAGCACCAGCCGCTGCCCGCCATGCCCGACGAGCTCACGTCCCTCATGGAAGGCGAGAAGTAATGGCTTACCAGCTGAAGCTGCGGATCTGGCGCGGCGACGAGAGCGGCGGCGACCTCGGCGACTACACGGTCGAGGTCGAAGAGGGAGAGGTCGTGCTCGACGCTATCCACCGGCTGCAGGCGACCCAGGTCGGCGACCTCGCCGTGCGGTGGAACTGCAAGGCCGGCAAGTGCGGCTCCTGCAGTGCGGAGATCAACGGTCGGCCGCGGCTGCTGTGCATGACACGCCTGGGTGACTTCGAGGAGTCCGACACGATCACCGTGACACCGCTGCGCGCGTTCCCGGTGATCCGCGACCTCGTGACCGACGTGTCGTTCAACTACGAGAAGGCCAAGGAGCTCCCCGCGTTCAAGCCGACCCCGCGCGACGAGGACGGTAAGCGTCGCATGATGCAGGTCGACGTGGAGCGCGGCCAGGAGTTCCGCAAGTGCATCGAGTGCTTCCTGTGCCAGGACGTCTGCCACGTCGTCCGCGACCACGAGGAGAACAAGAAGTCGTTCGCCGGACCTCGCTTCTTCCTGCGGTACGCCGAGCTGGACATGCATCCGCTGGACACCAACGACCGTCGAAAGCTCTCCCAGGACGCCGCCGGGCTGGGCATGTGCAACATCACCAAGTGCTGCACCGAGGTCTGCCCGGAGGGCATCAAGATCACCGACAACGCGATCATCCCCATGAAGGAGCGCGTCGTCGACCGCCAGTTCGATCCGGTGGTGTGGCTGGGATCCAAGATCTTCCGGCGCGGCGACGCACCTCGCGACGAGGTGTGAACGCCACCACCTGATGCCCGTCGGTGAGTTTGCGCCGCACCCGTGCCGACGTGACACGATCGGGCCACGATGAACAACACCACGCTCAACATCGTCCTGGTCCTGGTCTTCATGCTGTTCGGCGGCTTGTTCGCCGCCGCCGAGCTGGCACTGGTCTCCCTGCGTGATGGGCAGATCAAGGCGCTGCGCGAGCGGGGTCGTCGCGGCGAGGTGGTCGCCGACCTCGCGTCGGAGCCCAACCGGTTCCTGTCCTCGGTGCAGATCGGCGTCACGCTCAGCGGCTTCTTGTCCGCGGCGTTCGGTGGTGCCACGCTCGCCGACGACCTCGCGCCCGCGTTCGAGGGGCTCGGTGTCCCGGAGGACACCGCCGGCGTGGTCGCGCTCGTCGTCATGACGGTCTTCATCTCCTACCTGTCGATCGTGCTCTCGGAGCTGACCGCGAAGCGGATCGCACTGCAGCGCCCGGTCGGGGTGTCCTACGTGCTCGGCCCGTCGATCGACAAGATGTCGCGCTTCTCCCGCCCGGTGATCTGGCTGCTGTCGGTGTCGACCAACCTGGTCGTCCGGCTCCTCGGCGGCGACCCGCACGCGGCACGCGAGGAGATGAGCGACGAGGAGCTGCGCCACCTGGTCAACGCCCACGAGACGCTCAGCGAGGAGGAGAAGCGGATCGTGGACGACGTGTTCACCGCCGGGGACCGCCAGGTGCGAGAGGTGATGGTGCCACGACCGGACGTGGACTTCCTGGAGGCTTCGATGCTCGCGCGCGAGGCTGCGGACCTGGTGCTGCGCCAACCGCACTCGCGCTACCCGGTCATCGGGTCCTCGACCGACGACGTCGTCGGGTTCCTGCACGTACGGGACCTGCTGGACCCGGCCGTCTACTCCTCGTCCCACCGGGTCGCTGACGTGGCGCGACGGGCACTCCTGCTCCCCGACACGCGGGACCTGCTCTCGGCGATGTCGGACATGCGCCGAGACGGCGTGCACCTCGCGGTCGTGATCGACGAGTACGGCGGCACCGCCGGCATCGTCACGCTCGAGGACCTCGTCGAGGAGATCGTCGGTGACATCAAGGACGAGTACGACCAGGAGGAGGTCTCCGCCACCCGGCTGGTGTCCGGCGAGACCGAGGTCGACGGCCGGCTCAACCTCGACGACTTCGCCGACGAGACCGGGGTGCGGCTGCCCGACGGACCGTACGAGACCGCCGCCGGGTACGTCATAGCCGCCCTCGGACACCTGCCCGAGGTGGGCGAGGAGTGCGTGTTCGCCGACGGGACCGGCGAGCACGTCCTGACGGTCGTCGAGGTGGAGGGTCGGCGCATCTCCAGGGTCCGGGTGCGGGCTGCCTCCAGCGCGGACGCGGACGCGTGAACGAGTCGACCGGCGTCATCTCCTACCAGGGTGAACCCGGAGCCAACTCCTCCGCGGCGTGCACCGAGATGTTTCCCGACCGGGAGCAGCTGCCGTGCGCGACCTTCGAGGACGCGCTCGACGCGGTGACCGCTCGCACCGCGGACCTGGCGATGATCCCGGTGGAGAACTCCATCGCCGGTCGCGTCGCCGACATCCACCACCTGTTGCCCGACTCGGGGCTGCACATCGTGGGTGAGCACTTCCTGCCGATCCACTTCCAGCTGATGGGCGTGTCGGGGTCGGGCATCGAGGGCATCCGTACGGTCCGCAGCCACGTCCACGCGCTGGGCCAGTGCCGGCGGCTATTGCGTGGGCGCGGCTGGACGTCAGTGGTCGCCGACGACACCGCCGGCGCCGCCCGGGAGGTTGCCGCGCTCGCCGACCCATCCCTGGCCGCCCTGGCACCGAGTGCCGCGGCCGCGCTGTACGGCCTGGACATCCTGGCGCGCGACGTCGAGGACGAGCACCACAACACGACCCGGTTCCTGGCGCTCGCCCGCGAGCCGGACGTGCCGCCGATCGCCGGCGGCCCGGTGATCACCACGTTCGTCTACCGGGTCCGCAACGTGCCCGCGGCCCTGTACAAGGCGATGGGTGGTTTCGCCACCAACGGCGTCAACATGACCAAGCTGGAGAGCTACCAGCTCGGGGGCAAGTTCTTCGCCACCCAGTTCTACGCCGACATCGAGGGCCACCCCGAGGAGCACCTCGTCGCCCTCGCGCTGGAGGAGCTGGAGTTCTTCTCCGTCGAGGTCCGCATCCTCGGCACGTACCCGGCGCATCCGTTCCGTGCCGAGATCGCCGAACCCAGCGACCACGGGGTGCTGCGTCCGCACCAGTGATCAGCGGGCGTACGGACCGCACGAGGTGTCATGCGGTTCAGGTGCGCGCTGACGCTGTCCCCTGCGTTCTCATGCCCTCACGACCGGTGAGCAGCCTTGCCGGGTTGCACCCGCCCCCGGATTCGTACACTTCTCGCCATGCCCACGCCTCGACGTCCCCGTGTGCTGTCCGGCATCCAGCCGACGGCCGACTCTTTCCACATCGGCACCTTCCTCGGGGCGCTGCGCCAGTGGGTGACGTTGCAGGAGGACCACGACGCGTTCTACTGCATCGCCGACCTGCACGCCATCACCGTCGAGCACGACCCGCTGCTGTTGGGCCGTCGTACGCTGACCTCCGCCGCGCAGTTCGTGGCGGCCGGTATCGACCCGTCCCGCAGCACGTTGTTCGTGCAGAGCCAGGTGCCCGAGCACGCCCAGCTCGGCTGGGTCCTGCAGTGCATCACCGGCTTCGGCGAGGCGAGCCGGATGACGCAATTCAAGGACAAGTCGAGCAGGAGCGGCACATCCGGCGCGTCGGTTGGCCTGTTCACGTACCCCGTGCTGCAGGCGGCCGACATCCTGCTCTACCAGGCCGACCGGGTGCCCGTGGGCGAGGACCAGCGCCAGCACCTCGAGCTCACCCGCGACCTCGCTGCCCGGTTCAACCGCCGTTTCGGCCACACGTTCACCGTGCCGGCACCGCACATCGTCAAGGCGACCGCCAAGATCGCCGACCTGCAGGACCCGACCGCGAAGATGAGCAAGTCGGCGTCGTCGGTGGCTGGGATCGTGGAGCTGCTGGACGACCCGAAGGTCTCGGCGAAGAAGATCCGCTCTGCGGTGACCGACTCCGGGCGTGAGGTGCGCTTCGACGCGGCCGAGAAGCCCGGCGTGTCCAACCTGCTCATGATCTACTCGGCGTTCACCGGTGACTCGGTCGCCGACCTGGAAGAACGCTACGCAGGCCGCGGGTACGGGGACCTGAAGAAGGAGCTCGCCGAGGTCGTGGTGGACTTCGTGACGCCGTTTCGGGCACGCACCCACGAGCTGCTCGACGACAGGGCCGAGCTGGAGGTGATCCTGCGTACCGGGGCCGAACGGGCCCGTGACGTCGCAGCCAGGACGCTGGTCGACGTGTACGACGCCGTCGGGTTCGTCCCCTTGCGGTAGCTGTGGCCATCTTTGCGGTCACGGAGCGGCGCTAGGGTCGGGCGCATGCCCACCATCGGTGTCGCGATCGCGGTTCCCGAACCGTACGGCGAGGAGCTCCGTCGTCACCGGTCCTCCCTCGGCGATCCTCAGGCTGAGGCCGTCCCCACCCACGTGACACTGCTGCCCCCGACGTACTTCTCCCTCGACGAGCTCGGCCACGTCGCTGCGCGGCTGAGCCTGGTGGCCGACAAGCACCTGCCGTTCGAGATGAGGCTGCGGGGAACCGCGACCTTCCGGCCGGTCTCGCCCGTGGTCTTCGTGTCCCTGACGCAAGGCATCTCCGAGTGCGAGCTGCTCGCCGAGGCGGTACGCGGCGAGCTGGCCCGCAAGGATCTGCGCTACCCGTACCACCCGCACGTGACGGTGGCCCACGACCTCCCCGACGTCGTCATGGACACGGCGTTCGAGTCGCTGGCCGGCTACGAGGCGACCTTCTCGGTGGCCACGTTCGCCATGTACGTCCATGACCAGACCAACGGCTGGGTCCGCGAGCAGGAGTTCGACCTGCGGGGGGGTACGGCGAGCGGATGACGGTGATCGACCGGGCCAAGGATGGGGTGGCCAGAGCCCGCAGGCGGTGGCCGCTCCTGGACCACCTCGTCCGCACCGTGGAGCACTACACCAGCTCCGGCGGTGCCGCACAGGCCGGGAACATCACGTACTTCGGGTTCCTCGCGTTCTTCCCGATCCTGGCCATCGGCTTCGCCGTCGTCGGCTGGGTGAGTGTGGTGTACCCGGACGCCGAGACGGCGATGGGAACGGCCCTGTCCGACGCCCTGCCCGGGATCTTCGGGGATGAGGATGGGGAGATTTCCTCTGCCGACTTCCAGGGTGCCGCAGCCGCCGCGGGTCTGATCGGCGCCGTCGGCCTGCTGTACGCCGGTCTCAACTGGCTGTCGGCGCTTCGCGAGGGCGTGCAGCGCGTCTTCGACGTGGGTCCCGGAGAGGCCCCGAGCTTCGTCGGTGGCAAGCTGCGGGACCTGTTGACCATGGGCACGCTGGGCCTGGTGCTCGTGCTCTCGGTCTCGGTGACCGGAGCGGCGACCGGGGCCGGTGACTGGCTGTTGGAACAGGTTCGGCTGGACGGGGTGCCCGGCACCGGTCTGCTGCTGGATGTGCTCGGCCTGCTGCTCGGGGTCCTGGCGAGCACCATGCTCTTCCTCGCGATCTTCCGGCTGCTGGCGGCCCCCGAGGACATCCCGCCGCGGGCGCTGCTGCACGGCGCGCTGTTCAGCGCCCTGGGCTTCGAGATCCTCAAGAGGCTCAGTCTCCTGGTGATCGGCTCCGTGTCCTCGAGCCCGGCAGCCGCCGTGTTCGGTACCGCGCTGGTGCTCGTCGTGTGGATCAACTACTTCGCCCGGGTGACGCTGCTGGGTGCCTCGTGGGCCGAGACGTCGCCGATCACCGTCGAGGCCCGGATGCCCGCCCGGAAAGCTGCCGCGCTGGACGAGGCGGAGACGATCGCGCAGATCGAGTGGGGCCCCGACGAGGACGGCGAGGAAGCACCCCGGGAGCCGGCGCTGGTCGCGCTGGTTCGCGCGGGCGTCGCGTTCGCCGCGATCACAGTGCTGCTGCGCCGGTTGTCCGTACCGCACGACGACTGAGGCGGGCGGGCCCCGGGGCTCTCGTCGAGTGGCGCAACTTCGGGCTCTCCGCCCGCAGCGAACGCCCGCGTACGCGCCACTCGGCGGATTCGCTGCGCCACTCGGCGGATCGAGGCGCGCTGTGGCGGGAGTGGCCGATCAGGGGGCGTCCGGCCAGGCGGCGTCGAGCAGCCGCTGGGCGGCCAGCGTGGCGGTGAGCCGGCCCGCGCGCACGTCGGCCTCCAGGCCCGGTCGCAGGGCACGCAGCCGAGGGTCGCGAAGCAACCGGTCCAGCGCCCGCTCGCGGAACATCGTCCAGGCCCACTGCACCTGCTGGTCGCTGCGCCGGCCGGCCAGCCGGCGCAGGCCGCGCAGGTGCTCCCGGTGGTCGAGGATGCGTTGCCAGACGTCCTCCAGGCCGTCACCGGTGACCGCGCTGCACGGCAGCACCGGCACCGTCCATCCCGGGTCGCGCGGCTGCATCATCCGCAGCGCCCCGGACAGCTCGCGCGCTGCGCCGCGGGCCGCGGGCACGTGCTCACCGTCCGCCTTGTTCACGGCGACGACGTCGGCGAGCTCGAGGATGCCCTTCTTGATGCCCTGCAACGCATCGCCGGTACGGGCCATCGTCAGCAACAGGAACGTGTCCACCATGCCAGCGACCGCCACCTCGGACTGCCCGACGCCGACGGTCTCGACCAGCACGAGGTCGTAGCCGGCGGCCTCCATCACCACGATGGTCTCGCGGGTGGCCCGGGCCACCCCGCCGAGCACCCCGGAGCTCGGGGACGGGCGTACGAATGCGTCCGGGTTGGTCGCCAGGCGCGCCATCCGGGTCTTGTCGCCGAGGATGGAACCCCCACTGCGCGACGACGACGGGTCCACGGCCAGCACCGCCACCCGGTGACCCTGCTCCACCAACGACATGCCGAGCACGTCGATGAAGGTCGACTTCCCGACGCCGGGCGCCCCGCTGATTCCGACGCGGATCGACGGGGTCTGCACAGGGTCGGGCAGCAGCTGGATCAGCATCTGCTGGGCGAGCTCCTGGTGCTCGGCCCGGCTGGACTCCACCAGCGTGATCGCCCGCGCGACGCAGGCGCGCGACGCAGCTCGCACGCCCTCGACCAGGGCGTCGACGTCGACGCCCTGCCGCTCAGCCATCGTTCGCCGGGGAGTCCGCGCCGGCGTGCCCGTGCCGGCGTGCCAGCGAGCGCATCAGCCCGAGGGCCGCATCGGTGATCACGGTGCCGGGCGGGAAGATCGCCGATGCTCCGGCTGCGCGCAGCTCCTCGAAGTCCTGCGGCGGGATGACGCCGCCGACCACGATCATGATGTCCGCGCGGTCGTGGGCGACCAGCTCGTCGCGCAGCGCCGGTACGAGCGACAGGTGTCCGGCGGCGAGCGAGGACACCCCGATCACGTGCACGTCGGACTCGATCGCCTGCGTGGCGACCTCCATGGGCGTCTGGAACAGCGGCCCCACATCCACGTCGAAGCCGAGGTCGGCGAACGCCGTGGCGATGACCTTCTGGCCGCGGTCGTGGCCGTCCTGGCCCAGCTTCGCCACCAGGATGCGGGGCCGGCGCCCCTCGTGCTCCTCGAAGTCCGCGACCGCCGTCCGCATCTGCTCGACGCTGTCGGTGGAGCCGACCTCGGAGGAGTACACGCCGCTGATCGTACGGATCTGGCCGGTGTAGCGGCCGAACTCCTGCTCCAGCGCGTCGGAGATCTCACCGACGGTCGCCAACGCCCGGGCGGCATCTATCGCGAGCGCGAGCAGGTTGCCGGTGCCCGGCTGGGCTGCCGCCCGGGTCAGCGCCTCAAGGGCCGCGGAGCAGGCATCGTCGTCGCGCTCCTCGCGCAGCCGGCGCAGCTTGTCGACCTGTTGCCGGCGCACGGAGCGGTTGTCGATCCCCCGCACCTCGATCTCCTCCTCGGTGTCGACCCGGTACCTGTTGACACCGACCACCGGCTGCCGCCCCGAGTCGATGCGCGCCTGGGTGCGTGCGGCGGCCTCCTCGATGCGCAGCTTCGGGATGCCGGCCTCGATCGCCTGCGCCATCCCGCCGGCCCGCTCCACCTCCTCGATGTGCGCCCACGCCTTCTTGGCCAGCTCGTACGTCAGCCGCTCGACGTACGCACTGCCGCCCCACGGGTCGATGACGCGCGTCGTGCCGGACTCCATGGCCAGCACCAGCTGGGTGTTGCGGGCGATCCGGGCGGAGAAGTCGGTCGGCAGCGCCAGTGCCTCGTCCAGGGCGTTGGTGTGCAGCGACTGGGTGTGGCCCTGGGTCGAGGCCATCGCCTCCACACAGGTGCGTACCACGTTGTTGTAGACGTCCTGCGCCGTCAGCGACCAGCCCGACGTCTGGCAGTGCGCACGCAACGACAGCGACTTGGGGTTGGTGGGCCCGAACGGCGCGACGAGCTTGGCCCACAGCAGCCGGGCCGCACGCATCTTGGCGACCTCCATGAAGAAGTTCATGCCGGTGGCCCAGAAGAAGCTCAGCCGCGGGGCGAAGGAGTCGATGTCGAGGCCGGCTGCGACGCCCGCGCGCACGTACTCCACCCCGTCGGCGAGCGTGTACGCCAGCTCGAGGTCGGCCGTCGCCCCCGCCTCCTGGATGTGGTAGCCGGAGATCGAGATCGAGTTGAACCGCGGCATCCGCTGCGAGGTGTACGCGAAGATGTCGCTGATGATCCGCATCGACGGCGCCGGAGGGTAGATGTAGGTGTTGCGGACCATGAACTCCTTGAGGATGTCGTTCTGGATGGTCCCGGTCAGCTGCTTGGGCGAGACCCCCTGCTCCTGCGCCGCGACCACGTACAGCGCGAGCACCGGCAGCACGGCGCCGTTCATCGTCATCGACACGCTCATCGTCTCCAGCGGGATGCCGTCGAAGAGCTGCCGCATGTCGTAGATGGAGTCGATCGCGACACCGGCCATGCCCACGTCGCTGCCCACGCGGGGGTGGTCGGAGTCGTACCCACGGTGGGTCGGCAGGTCGAACGCCACCGACAGGCCCTTCTGGCCGCCGGCCAGGTTGCGCCGGTAGAACGCGTTCGACTCCTGCGCGGTGGAGAAGCCGGCGTACTGCCGCACCGTCCAGGGCTGGGTGACGTACATCGTCGGGTACGGCCCACGCAGGTACGGGACGACGCCGGGATAGGTGTCGAGGAAGTCGAGCTCGTCGGTGTCCGTGCGGGTGTAGACGCGTTGGACGACGATGCCCTCCGGCGTCGACCACACCCGTCCGCCGTCCGCGGGGTCGACCGACCCGGTCGGGTCGTCGGGGTCGCCGGGCTCACCGAAGGAAGGGGCGTCGTCGACCAGCGCCCGCGACCACTGCTCGGCTGTGTCGGCACCCGGCACCGGCTCGGACCACTCCACGTCCGCGAAGCTGTCGGGCAGCGTGCCCATCAGACAGCTCCGATCGTGTCGAGGAGGTCGGTCAGGACGGCCGGCAGGTCCACCCCCGCTTTCAGGTGCATGTCGACGCCGGCATCCCGCGGTGGTGTACCCGCCGCGAGCACGCGTACCGCGCCGGCGTCGCGCAGCGCTGCCGCGAGCTCGCTGGCACCGGCGGGCTGGTCGCCCAGGCACAGGC
>JALZKQ010000048.1 GCA_030859165.1 Actinomycetota bacterium | reverse complement strand
CCGTAACCGGGCCGAGCATCTTCGTCGCGTATGCGGTGTTCTCGTGGTTGGGGTTCTGGGGGCTGTACTTCCTCTACAAGGCCTTCCGGATCGGCGTGCCCGACGGTGACCCCAAGCGGTACGCCGTGCTCGTCCTGCTGCTGCCGTCCATGCTGTTCTGGCCCTCCGGCCTCGGCAAGGAAGCCTGGATGACACTGGGCATCGGCGTCTTCGCCTACGGGGTCGCCAAGCTGTTCGCCGGAGGCTCCGGCTGGCTGCTGCCGCTGCTGCTCGGGACCGCCGCGACCGCGATCACGCGCCCGCACATCACCGCGGCACTGTTCGCCGGACTGTGCGTCGCGTTCGTGCTGCGTCGCAGCCTGCACCCGTGGTCGTACCTCACACCCGTCGCACGGATGGCATCCGTGGTGGCAATGGTGCTCGTCGGGCTCGTGGTGGTCCACCAGGCGGCCGACTTCCTGAAGGTCGAGGAGGTCTCCGTCTCTGGCTTCGAGGAGTCCATCGACGAGACCGGCGAGGCGACGTCGCAGGGCGGATCGGAGTACGACTCCGCCGCGGTCAACTCGCCCACTGACGTACCTCTCGCCGTCATCACCGTGCTCTTTCGCCCGTTCGTGTTCGAGGCGGGCAACGCGCAACTTCTCGTTGCGGCCGCGGAGGGCAGCCTGCTGCTGCTGCTCGCGTTCTTGTCGCTACCACGGCTGCGCTCGCTCCCCGGCCGGCTGCGACGCCAGCCGTACCTGCTGTTCGCCGGCACGTACAGCCTGCTGTTCATCTACGCGTTCTCGAACTTCGCCAACTTCGGGATCCTCACCCGGGAGCGGGTGCAGGTCCTGCCGTTCGCCCTGATCTTCCTCGCGCTGCCCCTCGTGCGGCGCCCTGCCGATGACGTCGACACGCACGTGGCCCTGCCCCAACCAACGGTCCCCAGGAGGGCCCCATGACACTGATCGCTCCCGACCTCCCGGTCCTCCTCGGCGGACGACCCCTCGTCGACGAGCCGATGCCGCTGGTTCGCCCGTACCTGCCCGACCAGGCGGCTCTCGTCGCAAAGCTCGCGGCCGTGCTGGAGACCGGGATGCTGACCAACAGCCGCCGGGTGCGCGAGCTCGAGACCGCCGTCGCCGCGCGGCTCGGTGTCGAGCACGTCGTCGCCGTCGCGAGCTGCACGTCCGGCCTCGCCCTCGTGCTCCAGGCTTTGGGGGCGCGCGGTCCGGTGTTGCTGCCGAGCTTCACCTTCTCGGCCAGCGCGCACGCGGTGGTCTGGGCGGGCGGGCAGCCTCGCTTCGCGGACGTGCTGGAGGACTCACTGACCCTGGACCCGGCCGACGCGGAGCGCTGCCTCGACGGTGCGGTCGCGATGACCGCGACCCACGTCTACGGCACGCCGTGTGAGGTCGATCGTCTCGAAGAGCTGTCGCGGTCCGCAGGGATCCCGCTGGTGTTCGACGCGGCGCACGCCTTGGGCTCGGAGCGACGTGGCGTCCCGATCGGAGGCTTCGGGGCGGCAGAGGTCTTCAGCCTCAGCCCGACGAAGGTCACCGTCGCCGGCGAGGGCGGTCTGGTCGCCACCAGGGACGCCGACCTGGCGGAGGCGATCCGGCTGGGCCGCGACTACGGGAACCCCGGCAACTACGACTGCCGCTTCCCGGGCCTCAACGCCCGGATGTCGGAACTGCACGCGACGATCGCCCTGCACTGTCTGGCCCATCTCAATGCGAGCCTCGTGCGTCGACACGAGCTGGTGCAGCGCTTCTGGAAGGCCCTGCCCCCCCGCAACGGCGTCCGTGGCCCGAGCCTGGGCGAAGGGGACGTGTCGACGTACAAGGACCTGACCGTGGTGGTGGACCAGGAGCAGACCGGGCTGTCGGCCAAGGAGCTCGGCCGGGCGCTGGCCGCCGAGGGCATCGACTCGCGGCACTACTACGACCCGCCGATCCACCGCCAGCACGCCTACCGTGACTTGCCGTCGCGTCCGCTGCCGGTCACCGACCGGGTCGCCGGCCAGGTGCTGTCTCCGCCGCTGTGGTCGCAGATGACCGACGGGCAGGTCGAGATGGTGGCCCGGTCCGTCGACCGCATCCTGGCCCACGCCGGTCGGGTCCGGTCCGCGCTGGCCCGGGAGGCGGCATGAGCGCAACTCACACCCCCTCGGCAGTGATCGCCCCGTGGGGCACACTCGAGGCTGACTGCGCAGCCGCGGTCCTCCAGAGCGCCGGGGTCCCCTGCACCCCGGTCACCTCGGGGGACGCGACTGTCGTCGTCGCCGTCGAGACCGCAGTGAACGGCCTGCTCACGGTGCTCACCGACGCGCGGCGTCTCAGCGGCACGTTGCCGTTGCTCGTGCTTGCGCGGCACGCCGACGACAACGCGGTACGACTCGCCCGCTCCGCAGACGCCGCGGGGATCATCGACTGGACCGGACAGTCGAGCTGCCTGGTGTCGGCGGTCCGGGAGCTCTCGGGTGGTGGGCGGTACTACTCGTCGGCGCGCCGCCCGGGCGAGCGTGACCCGGTATCGGAACTGACCGTCCGCGAGCAGTCCATCCTGGTCCGGCTCGCCCACGGCGACCACAACGACGACATCGCTCGCACCCTCGGCATCAGCCCGCACACCGTACGCACACACGTGCAACGCGTCCTCGGCAAGCTCGACGTGCCGAACCGGCACGCGGCCGCGGCGCTGGCCCGGCGCAGTCCGCAGCTGGCTTCCCTGCTGACCGGCGGCGTTAGGGTGCTGGCCACCACCGCGGTCGCCCGATGAGAGTGCTCGTGGTCGACGACCGGCCGATGGTCCAGCAGGTCCTGGCCGACACGATCGGGGCACGCAGCGACGTCCAGCAGGTGAGCCGGGCGACCTCGGACAGCTGCCTGGCGGTGGCGGTGCGCACCTCACCGGATCTCGTGGTCCTCGGTGACGTCCGGCCGGGGCTTGACGTCACCGCCTGCCGCGAGCTGCTCGCCCGTGGCGCACGTCCGCTGATCGTTGCCGACGCCGACCCGGCGCACGTCCTCGAGCTGATCGAGGCCGGGGCGATGGGAGTCGCCCGTTCGGCGGACGGTCTCGCGGCGGCGTGTACGGTACTGGACGCCGTGGCGGCGGGGCAAGCGTACGTGCCGCCGGACATGCTCGGGGGCCTGCTGCACAGCCTGATCGAGCGCAAACGGGAGCACACCGAGGCGATGGGACGCCTCGAGCGGCTCAGCGAGCGCGAGCGGGAGGTCCTGGCGTGGCTGGGTACCGGGGCCGACCACGCCGAGATCGCCCAACGCCTGTTCATCTCGCCGCACACCGCCAAGAGCCACATCCAGCGCGTCCTGACCAAGCTGCAGGTGCAGGGACGGGTCGCGGCCGCCGCGCTGGCGGTCGAGCACGGCATCGTCCCCGCCGATGAGGGAGTCCACTCATGACCTACGACACCGTGACGGCGCCACGCCGCCACCCGGCAGTGCGCGTCCACCCGACGCCGGACGGCGCCGTGGCCGCTGCCTATGCCAAGGACGCGGATCCGGTGCTGCTGAACCACACCGCGCTCGCCCTGTGGGAGCTGTGCGACGGCCAGACCACCGTCGCGGAGATGCACGACGCCGTGTGCGAGCTGTTCGCCCTCCCGCCGGAGCAGGCTCGTATGGAGATCGAGCAGGCGATGGTGCACCTGCGTACGGCGGGACTGCTCACGTGACCGCCGTCATCGACGTCGCGACCAGCGCCGTCCTCTCCGCCCCGGCGCCGACTCCTCGACGGGCGGCAACGCCGACGTCCTTCTGGCGCAGCGGGCGGTGCGCCGCGCTGCAGCACGCCTTCGACATGACGGTGGAGGCAACCCCCGAGGTCATCAGCGTGATCCAGCAGGTGATCGAACCCTTCCGCCGCCGGGAGCCGGCCCCGCCCAGCCTGACCGAGATCGGCGCTCCGCACGAAGTCAGCCACTACGCGGTCACGCCCTACCACCACCCGAGCCTGCGCTGGCAGCTGCGCGTCGGCGACAAGCGGCTCGCTGGAGGCGTCACGGCGACCGACCTCCTGCGCATGCTCACCTGGCACCTCAACCACACGACGATCGAGCGCTCGAGCAGTCGCTTCGTGCTGCTGCACGCCGCCGCCGCGACGCGGCACGGGCTGACCGTGATCCTCCCGGCGGACCAGGAGTGCGGCAAGTCGACGACAGTCTCCGGGCTGTTGCGCGAGGGTTGGGACTACGTCACCGACGAGGCGGTCGCGATCGACCCTGCCACCGGATGGCTGACGCCGTTCTGCAAGAACCTCAGCCTCGACTCCGGTTCCTGGCACCTGTTCCCCGAGTGCCGTCCATCGTGGGTGCCACCGGTCGGCACGGTGCAGTCGCTCACCCGGGAGGTCCGCCAGTGGCAGGTGCCGCCGAGCTGGCTCGGCGCCACGATCGCGCCCGGCCGGGTGACCCCGCCACGGCTGGTGGTCTTCCCGAAGTACGTCGCGGGGGCAGCGACCCGGTGCTGGCCGATCAGCCGTGCCGAGGCGGTGCGCCAGCTGGCGCTGACGACGTTCAACTTCCCGGAGGACCCGCAACGCAACCTTGAGGTCCTGGCGCGAGTCGTGGCCTCGGCAACAGTTGCGCGTCTGCAGATCGGATCACTCGACGGGGCCCTCGACGCGATCGAGACACTGGCAAGCACCATCTACCTGGAGGACATGTGAACACCACGTACCTGACCCCCGATGCCGTGCTGCGGCGGCTGCCGAGCCCACGGGTGTCCTGGGTCGAGGTCGACGGCGAGGCCGTCGCGTACGACGCCGAGAACGACGCCCTGCACCTGCTCGACCCGATCGCCTCGATCATCTGGGGCCTCATCGACGGGAAGACGACGCTGCACCAGACGAGTGACGACCTGGCCGGCGCTTTCGGCCAGGACCCGCACCGCATCCTCGACGACGTGATGGCGCTCGGCGAACACCTGACCAGCGTCGGCCTCGCGGAGCGCGTGTCATGAGCGCGGTGACGCAGGCGCTGGTGCCGGAGGGAACGGCGCTGCCGCAGGTCTGCACGCCCTGCATGGCCAAGCTCGACCAGCGGCCCTGGCTCACCACCGTCGCGGTCAAGGTCGGCGCCTGGCACGTCGGGGTCCGGGTCAACAGCGAGAAGACCCGGTCCCTCGTCGAGTCGCGGCTCGCCCCGCTGCGGGCGTCGGCCGAGGACGCGACGGTGTCCCCCAACTTCTCGGTGGAGATCGACGGGAACAGCGCGAAGGGCACCCGCTCGTTGAACCTGCTGTACAAGGACCATGAGATCGTGGCCCGGCGCCGCGACCCCGCCGAGCTGCTCGACGACCTCGCCGAGCTGGTCGTCGAGGTCGACCTGATCCTTCGTGACGATGCGCCGATGGTCTCCGCCGCGGTCGTCCTCACCCCCGCGCGTGAGGCGGTCGTCCTGCCGATGCGCGCGCACAAGGACCTGCTCACCCGCTCCAGCCAGCTGCGTCGTCGGGGGCTGGAGCTGCTGCGGGCGCGCTTGCACGAGATCGACGACGCCACCGGCTCGATCGTCTTGCATGCTCCTGCGGGCATGGCCGTCGACGAGGGCGCCGGACGCACGCTGCGGGGCACCTTCCCCATCCGGGCGTGGTGTGTGTCCAGCAACGATTCCGTGCAGCACGACATCCGTCCCGCCCAGCTCGTCTATGCCGGCTTCGGAACGGTCGCCAACCGTGGGGTCCTGGGCGGCGAGGTCACCCTGAAGGCGATGGCCGAGGTCGCCGCACGGGTGCCGGGCATCGGGCTGCCCGCCATGGCCTCGATGCGGCTGACCGACACGGTGATCGGGATCGCCGTGTAACTACTCCTCGAGCAGCACGACAAGAGCCCGCCGGACCTTTAATGGTTCGGCGGGCTCTTGTCGGTGCTGGTGGCCGGTCAGGTGACAGAGACAGGGCCCACCGACATCAGACCGTCGGGCAGTTGCACTCACGCGTGAGTGGCGGGGTGTCGGGCACGACATTGAGGTTCCCTCTGTCCAGGGATCCCATGGCCTGCGCGATGACTACACCGTCTGGGCCGGTGAGCGTGAACGACACCTTGTCGACGTCGTCGGCGTTGGCACCTTCGCCGTTGTCCTCGAAGCTGAACTGCAACGTCGTTCCGTCGGAAGTCGTGATCGTGCCGGTGAACACGTTGGCGCAGATTCCGGGCCCTCCACCGCCGGGGTCGTTGCCGTTGACAGCACAGGTGATCGTCAAGGAACCGCTGACGATGTGCTCGACCCTGCTCGCGGATGACCCCCTGCCGGTGTGGAAGACGAGGTTGACCTGCTGTTCGGTGTCGTCGCAGCACAGCTTCGCCGTGCCGTTGATGGCGATCGTGGCCGACGCCGTCTCACCCAGGAACGTGACGAACGCGTCGGGCAAGCCGGCGTCGAGGATCTGGCCGCCGCCTTGGATGCAGCCGAAGCAGTCGAACGGGGTGCCCGCGGCGGCGGAGCTCACGACGCTCTGGATCACCGGCGTGGCCCAGACGGCGGCGCCGCCGACCAACGCGCTGCGCTTGAGGAACGCCCGGCGCTCGAAGCCTCCGGGTTCGTTCAGTTGGTCAGTCATCTTGTTTTCCCTTCAGCATTGGCCTGTGCCGAAAGGCTAGGAGCCGCGGCGCTGCACGACGTACGCAGTGCGCGGTGTCCTGGGTCATCCGCTGCCCCTGCGCCGTCACCGTGCGTACGGTCGGCAACCGAGATGGTGATCTGGCTGACAACAGCCGATCGGCTGTGCTAGCACCACATCACTGGGGTCATCTGCTGCCCCTGAGCCGAACGCTGATCTGCGCAACGCTCACCGAGCGGCGATCCGGCCCGACACACCCCAAGCGTGTCGGGCCGGATCGTGTGTGGCGTCCAGCGTCACGGCGACGCCAGGACCTCGACAACGGCGGGCAGACCAGGAACGGCGGCCAGCCGGGCGTCCAAGGTGAGAAGGGGGGCGTCGAGAGCGGCTGCCAACGCGACGTAAAGCGCGTCGTAGTAGCTCACGTGGTTTCGAAGCGACCAGGCCGTGCGCGCGAGCGGCCGGTGCAGCGCTCGATGCAGCGGTAGGTCGGCCAGAACGTCCAGCGCTATCAACGCCCGGTCGGACCCCATCTCCTGCCGCAGCACTGCGCGCCGCAGCGCCTGCCCGACCTCGGCGTCGACGAGGTGCGGGCACCAGACCTCGCGCCCCGAGACGAGCAACTCGCCGACAGGTCGCCCCCGTGCGCCACCCCCGACGTCCTCGGACAGCGACAGACCCTCCAGCGCAGCCCGCGACTTGAGGACGCGGTGCACGTCTGCGGGGACGCCCCGGATCTGGATCATGACCAGTGCTCCACAACGACATGTGCGGCACATGCGGCTGTTGCGTCGACCGTCAGGGCCGCCCGAGCGCGCGGTAGGTCCACCCGGCCGCCCGCCACCGCTCCGGGTCGAGGGCGTTGCGGCCGTCGAGCAGCCGCTTGCGGGCCACCACCGCGCTGAGCGTCTCGGGGTCCAGGTCGCGGAACTCCTGCCACTCGGTGAGCATCAGCACCAGCTCGGCGCCTTCTGCCGCCACGGCGGCCGAGTCGACGTAGTCCAGCGTGGGGAACAGCGCGGCCGCCTTGGCGTTGGCCTTCGGGTCGTACACCCGTACGTGCGCCCCCTTCAGCTGCAGCTGCGCGGCCACGTTGAGGGCCGGTGAGTCCCGTACGTCGTCCGACATCGGCTTGAACGCGGCGCCGAGCACGCCGATGCGCTTGCCCAGCACCTGCCCGTCGCACTCCTGCGTCGCCAGGTCGACCATCCGGTGCCGCCGGCGCATGTTGATCGCGTCGACCTCGCGCAGGAACGTCAGCGCCTGGTCGACGCCGAGCTCACCGGCCCGGGCCATGAACGCCCGGATGTCCTTGGGCAGGCAGCCACCGCCGAAGCCCAGGCCGGCGTTGAGGAAGCGGCGCCCGATCCGGGGGTCGTGCCCGATCGCGTCCGCAAGCGCGACGATGTCGGCCCCGGTGCCTCGCACAGCTCGGACATCGCATTGATGGAGGAGATCTTGGTGGCGAGGAACGAGTTGGCCGCCACCTTGACCAGCTCCGCCGTCGTCGGGTCGGTGACCACCAGTGGCGTCCCGGCCTGCAGCAGCTGGACGTACACCTCCCGCAGCATCTTCTCCGCCGTGACCGAGGACACCCCGAACACCAGCCGGTCGGGCCGCAGCGTGTCCGCCACCGCATGTCCCTCACGGAGGAACTCCGGGTTCCAGGCAAGGTCGACACCGGCGCCGGCCGGTGCGCTCGCCGCCAGGCGATCAGCCAGCCGGGCGGCCGTGCCGACCGGGACGGTCGACTTGCCGACGACCAGGCAGTTCCGATGCAGGTGCGGCGCCAGTCCGTCGACGGCCGCGTCGACCTGGGACAGGTCCGCCGCCAGCCCGTCGCGACGCTGCGGGGTGCCGACGCACAGGAAGTGCACGTCCCCGAAGTCCCCCGCCTCGGCGAGCGAGCTGCCGAAGCGCACCCGGCCGGACTCGACGTGGCGGGCCAGCAGCTCGGGCAGGTCGGGCTCGAAGAACGGGATCCGCCCCGCGGATGCCATCGCGACCTTGTCGGGGTCGTGGTCGACGCCGAGCACCTCGAAGCCCAGCTCGGCCATGCACGCGGCGTGCGTCGCGCCGAGGTAGCCCACTCCGATCACGGTCACCCGCTGCGACATCGCGTACTCCTTCTCCCACCAGCCCGGCGCCTCGGACTCCGGAGCCTAGCGCCCGCCCACTTCCCCGCCGACATCCAGCGCCTCAGCCGGTCCACAGGGCGAACAGCGGCTCGCTGACCACGCCGAAGCAGGCCCCGAGGACCATGAATGGACCGAACGGGTAGGCCTTGCGGTCGACCTTGCGCAGCAACGCGAGGATCCCGCCGCCGAGGGCGCCGAACAGGAACCCGGCGTACATGCCGATCACCAGCTCCTGCCACCCGACGGCAGCCAACGCCATTCCGAGCACCCCGGACAGCCGTACGTCGCCGTAGCCCAGGCCCCTTCTGTAGACCAGCCACATCAGGAAGAAGATCGAGAAGGAGGCGACCCAGCCGATGCCCGCTCGCACCAGCAGGTCCAGGTCGCGCTCCAGGCCCGCGGCCAGCAGCACCAGGGCCGCCACCACCGCGTACGACGGTGCGACGATCCGGAACGGCAGCAGCGCGGTGTGCCAGTCGATGAACGCGAGGACGACACCGATCGCGCAGACGTACACCCACGCCAGCAGGACCGCGCGGTCGGCGAGCACCACCCCGACCGCGCCTGCGGCGAGCGCCGCAGCGACCGCCAGCCGCGGTGCCAGTGCGCGGCGGACCGCCAGGTCGGCGTAGAGCGGCTTGCCCTCGGCGGCGTCCTCGGGTTCGGGAAGGGCGGCGACGAGCCGCGGGGAGAACCAGGCGAGCGCGCCGGCCGCGGCGGCGGCGGCCGTCGCGATCGCCAGGTCCGCCGCCGTCACCGGCGAGACTCCAGTGCGCTCCAGGCCGCCACGCGCAGGACGTCCACAGGCACCTCCTGCTCGGTCATGAGGCGGACCTGCCGCGCCGCCTGGTGCGCGAGCATCGCGATGCCGTCGACGACCTGTGCGCCGTGTCCGCGGGCTCGCGTCAGCAACGGGGACGGCCACGGGTCGTACGCGACGTCGAGGACGGCGCGGCTGCGGGACAACAGCTCGTCGCCCGGCGAGGTCTCCGGACCGATGTCCAGACCGCCCGGGACCGTGGAGACGAGCAGGTCCACCGCGTCCGGCACGGCGGCCATGCCCGTCCGGTGGGCGAGGTCGGCCAGGGCACCGACCGTCACCTGCACGCCGGCAGCCTGTGCGTGCCGGGCCAGCGACCGCGCCCGGTCGGGGTCACGTACCGCGACGTGCAACCGGCGCAGCCGGAGGTCCTCCAGGGCCACGCGGACCGAGTCTGCGGTCGCACCGGCACCGACGAGGACGGCAGTGGCGACCGTGTCGATCCCGGCCTCACCCAACGCGCCGGTGACGCCGGCGACGTCGGTGTTGTCACCGTGCAGTGCGCCGGCCTCGAAGACGGCGGTGTTGGCCGCCCCCACCCGCTTCACCAGCTCGCTGCGCTCGTCCAGCAGCGGCAGCACCGCCCGCTTGAGCGGCATCGTGAGCGACAGGCCGCGCCATCGCGGCCCGCAGGAGGCGACGAACTCGGGTAGCCCGGCCGCCGGCACGTCGTGCGCGTCGTACTCCCAGTCCAGGCCGAGATGGGCGTACGCCGCACGGTGCATCACCGGCGACAGCGAGTGCCCGATCGGATGCCCGAGCACGCCGCACCGGTAGCGCCCGTCGGGATCCGGCGCCCCTGGGTTCAGCACAGGTCGCTGGTCGTGCAGTACTCACGCAGCCGCGCCACGTTGCGGTTGTGCTCGGCGAGGCTGTCGCTGAAGACCGTCTCGCCGGTCTTCAGGTTCACGGTGACGAAGTACAGCCAGTCACCATCGGTCGGCTCCAGCGCCGCCTCGATCGCGTCCAGGCCCGGGTTCCCGATCGCACCCGGCGGCAGGCCGGCGTAGCGGTAGGTGTTGTACGGCGAGTCGATCCTGCGCTCGTCGTCGCCGGTGAAGACGTTGCCGTCGGAGCGGCCCACGGCGTACTGCACCGTCGAGTCGAACTGCAGCGGCATCCGGTCGTCGCGACGGTTGTACACGACACGGGCGACCCGGCCGAAGTCGTCGGGCTGTCGCGCCTCCGCCTGCACCAGGCTGGCGATCGTGACCGCGTCGTGCGCCGATACACCGAGCCGGCGGGCCCGGGCCTGCAGTCCCGAGCGCTGTGCTTCTGTCTTGAAGCGATCCACCATGTCCCGGGTCAGCGACAGGGCGGTGGTGTCGTCGTCGACCTCGTACTGGGCCGGGAACAGGTACCCCTCGGCGTCCCCCTCGGCGTAGGCGGGCAGGGCCAGCGCCGCGGTGTCCTCGATGGCGCGGCGCATCGCGCGCGACGGGATGTCGGTCTCCTGGGCGACCCGCGCCGCGACCTGCTCCACGCGGTAGCCCTCGGGGATGGTGACGGTCGCCTTGGCCGCCGGTCCCTCGAGCAGCAGATCCAGCGCGCCCTGCGAAGACATCCGCTCCTGCAACGTGTACGTACCGGGCTGCACGTCGTTGCCGTCGGGGTCGGCCGCGATGACCGACTCGAGGGTGTCGGCGTCAGCCACGACGTCCTTGCGCGTCAGCAGCTCGGCGATGTCACGCCCGGACGCGCCCTCGGGCACCACCACCGTGACGCTGCCGCTGCCCGGCCCCGCATAGTCGTCGCCGTCGCCGAAACGGTCGTCGACGAAGCCCACGCCTTGGCTGACGAGGAACCATCCCGCGGCGACGATGACGACGAGGGCGACCAGCGCCGCCAGGCATCCACGGCCACGGTTGGTCCCGTGCCGTCGTCGGCCGCTGTCGGGCAGGACGCCGGTCTCAGTCACGCGCTGTCACATCCACGGTCTCTCCGGGGGGACGGCCACTGAGGCGCTCGCCGTCCAAGGCGGTCTGCAGGATCTCGACGGCGGCCACCTGATCGACCACCGCTCGACTGCGCTGTCCCTTTCTCCCCCGGTCTCGCAACACCCGTTCGGCGCTCACCGTGCTCAGACGTTCGTCGACGAGCCGCACCGGCACCGGGTGCAGTGCTTGTGCCAGTCGCACAGCATAGGACCTCATCCGAGCGGCTGCCGGGCCCTCGCCTCCTGACAACGAGCGCGGCAGACCGACCACCACCTCGCTCACCTCGTGCTCGAGCGCCAGGGCACGCAGCCGGTCCAGCGACGTCCGCCCGGCCGCGACGGTCTCCAACGGCGTGGCGAGCAAGCCGGACGGGTCGCTGAGCGCCACGCCGATGCGGACGTCGCCGACGTCGATGCCGAGCCGACGACCCGGCCGCACGACCTCAGGCTCCGACCGTGGCGGCCACGGCGCGTTCGACCGCGGCGAGCGCCTCCTGCGCCGCACCGGAGTCGGCACCGCCACCCTGGGCGACATCGTCCTTACCGCCACCGCTGCCGCCGAGGGCGCCGGCGGCGACCTTCACCAACGCGTTGGCGGACAGGCCGCGGGCTCGGGCGTCGTCGCTGACGGCGATGACCACGGCGGGCCGGCCGCCACTCGACCCGATCACGGCGACCACGCCGGGGCGACCGCCCAGCCGACCACGCACGTCCAGCGCGAGCCTGCGTACGTCACCGGCGCCGGCGCCCTCGGGCGCCCGGTGACCGACGAACGCGACGCCCCCGATGTCCCGGGCGCCCTGCGCGACCTGTCCGGCCGACGCGAGCAGCTCGCCCACCCGTACCTGCTCGATCTCCTTCTCCGCCGCACGCAGCCGGGCCACGATGTCGCTGACGTGACCGGGAAGCTCCTCGGGCCGCACTTTCAGCGCCTCGGTCAGCTGGGAGACGAGCACGTGCTCCTGGGCGAGGAACCGGTACGCGTCGGTGCCCACCAAGGCCTCCACCCGACGCTTGCCTGCCCCGATCGAGCTCTCGCCGAGCAGCTTGACCACGCCGAGCTGACCGGAGGCTTGGGTGTGGGTGCCACCGCACAGCTCGCGCGACCACTGCCCGCCGACGGACACGACCCGCACTCGGTCGCCGTACTTCTCGCCGAACAGCGCGATCGCACCCGAGTGCAGCGCGGCGTCGATGTCCATCACCTCGGCGTCCACCTCGAGGTCCTCGACGACGAGGGCGTTGATGTGCGCCTCCACTTCGGCCATCACGCTCGTCGGGACCGGCCCCGACGCGGAGAAGTCGAACCGCAGCCGGCCGGGGGCGTTCTCGCTGCCGGCCTGCGTCGTGGTCTCGCCGAGCGCCTCCCGGAAGGCCTGGTGCACCATGTGCGTCGCGGTGTGGGCGCGACAGATCGAGCGGCGGCGCAGCTCGTCCACGGCAGAGCGAGCCGTCGACCCGACGCTCAGCTCGCCGCGCGTGACCGTGACCCGGTGGCTGACGACGCCGGGGATCGGCTTCTGGACGTCGAGCACCTGCAGCAGGGTGCCGTCCGCGAGCTCGATCTGGCCGTGGTCGGCGAGCTGTCCGCCGCTCTCAGCGTAGAACGGTGTCTCGTCGAGGACGACCTCGACCTCCTCGCCCGCGACCGCGACCGGCACCCGGTCGGTCCCGGACACGATCCCGCGCACCAGACTCTCCCCCGTGGTGTGCTCGTAGCCGGTGAAGTCGACGGCCCGACCGATCTCGTCGGCGATCTCGCGGAACGCACGGGTGTCGGTGTGCTGGCCCTTCTTGGCCGCCGAATCCGCCTTGGCCCGGGCCCGCTGCCGGCCCATCAGCTCCCGGAAGCCGGCCTCGTCCACGGCGAGTCCCTGCTCGGCCGCCATCTCCAGGGTCAGGTCGATCGGGAACCCGTACGTGTCGTGCAGTGCGAACGCCTGGTCGGCTCCGAGCGTCGAGGCCCCGGACCGCTTCGCGGCGTGGACGGCGACGTCGAAGATCTGCGTGCCGCTTCGCAGCGTCGCGCGGAACGCTTCCTCCTCGGCGTAGGCGACCTGCGAGATACGCGCCCAGTCCCGATCCAGCTCCGGGTACGACGCCTTCATCACGTCCTTGGCGACCGGCAACAGCTCGGGCAGCGTACGGTCCTCGACGCCGAGCAACCGCATCGACCTGACCGCGCGGCGCAGCAGCCGACGCAGGACGTACCCGCGTCCCTCGTTGCCGGGCGTGATCCCGTCGCCGATGAGCATCAGCCCGCTGCGCAGATGGTCCGCGACGACCCGGAACAGCACGTCGTCGTCGCCGTCGGCACCGTAGCGTCGTCCCGACAGCCGCGATGCCTTGTCGAGGACACCGACGACCTCGTCGATCTCGTACAGGTTGTCCTTGCCCTGCAGGATGCAGGCCACCCGTTCCAGGCCCATGCCGGTGTCGATGTTCTTGCGCGGCAGGTCACCCAGGATCTCGAAGTCGGTCTTGCTGGTGCCCGGGCCGCGCACGTTCTGCATGAAGACGAGGTTCCAGATCTCCACGAAACGGTCCTCGTCGACGACGGGTCCACCCTCCGGGCCGTACTGCGCCCCTCGGTCGTAGAAGATCTCGCTGGACGGGCCGCACGGCCCGGGGATGCCCATCGACCAGACGTTGTCGGCCATGCCACGGCGCTGGATCCGCTCCTCGGGCAGCCCGGCGATGTCCTTCCACAGCGCGACGGACTCGTCGTCGTCGAGGTACACCGTCGCCCAGATGCGCTGCGGGTCGAGACCGAAACCGCCGTCCTCGACGGAGCCGGTCAGCAAGGACCACGCGAACGTGATCGCCTCGCGCTTGAAGTAGTCGCCGAAGGAGAAGTTGCCGCACATCTGGAAGAAGGTGCCGTGCCGGGAGGTCTTGCCGACCTCCTCGATGTCGTTGGTGCGCAGACACTTCTGCACGCTGACGGCGCGGTCGTACGGGGGCGTCTGCTGGCCGGACAGGTACGGCACGAACGGCACCATCCCGGCCGGGACGAACAACAGGTTCGGGTCCTCGAAGGGCAGCGGCGACGAGGGCACCAGCGTGTGGCCGCGCTTCTCGAAGTGGTCGAGGAACCGCCGGCGGATCTCAGCGGTCTGCATCGTGGGTCACCTCGGGTCTGGATGGGAGCGGTCGGCGGCGGAGGCTGCCAGCGCCCGAGGTCCGGGATGGACCCGTGGTTCGAGCGCCGGCCCGTGCGCTCGTGCCCGCTCCGTGCCCGCCTCGTCTCCCGACCCGTCTGTGCGGGGCAGGCCCAGCTCGTGGGCGATCTCGGCCTCCCGCTCGGCCACGCCGAGTCGCACCTCCGCGGCGAAGGCGCGGGCACCCAGCCCCCATGTCGCCACCTGGTCGCTGGCCCCTTCCGGCGTGAGGCGGTACGCCAGACGCCGCGCCT
>JALZKQ010000039.1 GCA_030859165.1 Actinomycetota bacterium | reverse complement strand
GGCTCGGGCTCGGGCTCGGGCTCGGGCTCGGGCGCAGGCGCAGGCGCGGGCTCGGGCGCAGGCGCAGGCGTAGGCGCAGGCTCGAGGACTGGGGCCTCCTGCTCGGCCTGCTCCTGGGCGAGCAGCTCGGCATCGCGCTCGGCCTGCTCCCGGGCCAGCTGTTCGGCCTGGGCGGCGAGAGCATCCTGCCGCTGGCGGGCCAGACGTACCGAGATGTCCTGCACCTGTGCCAGCTCCACGACCAGCGCTTCCTTGCGCGCTGCGAGCGCGGCGGCTTCCGCCTCGGCCTCGAGCACGGCGGCCTCGGCCTCGGCCCGACGCTGCTGCGCGGCCTCGTGTGCCTCCTGCCGACGCGCCACGGCCGCGGCGGCCCGTTCGGTGAGCACGTCGGTCACGACCTTCTGGGCGGTGTACTCGTCGAGCTGTGCGTCGAGCACCGACGTGTAGGACTCGTTGATGCTGATGTCCTCCAGCAGGTCCCCGGGGTCGGAGTTCCGCAGCACCACGGACAGGTCGGCCATCGCGCCGCCGTGCTGGAAGTCGTAGGCGACCCTCGCGCCGAGCTCGGCCTTCAACCCCTCAGCGCTCGACAGTGCCCTGTCGAGCGACTCCTGCGCCTGCTCGGCAGCCAGCTCGGACTGCTCGAGCTCGTAGCGGGCCCCGTTGTAGGCCTCGACGGCCATCTGAGCGAGGATCTGCAGGTCCTGCACGCGCTGGTCCGCGGCCACCAGCTCGGCCTTGATCCGGCCGACTGCCTCGGCCGTCGTCTCGACGACGGCGTGCGCGGCGGTGACCTCCGCACGCGAGGGGGTCGGATCCTCCTGCGCGGCGGCTCCGGGCACCAGCGACAGGGTCAGCACCGAGACCACCAGCACCGTCAATGCGCCGGTCCAGGGTCGGCGACGGCTTCGCAACGCCTTGCATCCGATGAGCACGATCGGGCCTCCGCGTCAGCGCTGCACCTTCCCCCGGGGAAGCCGGCACACCGTCCGCGCGCTGGCCGACGACGGTCAGCGCGCGCTTGTCCGTGGCGACGCTACCGCCCCTTCAGTCACTCTGGGAACACCTTTCTCACAAACAACTTCAGCCAAACGGCGTGTCGCCTTGCGAATTACACCATTGTGGTTTCCGGCGTCTCCCTAGTTGACCTGGGCAGATCATCGGCCTGCAGCACCGCGAACAGCTCTCTCTCGGGCCCTTGCAAGACCGCCATCCGGCCCAGCGGGGTGTCGGTGGGTGCGACCCGTACATGGCCCCCGAGGCCGGCCGCGCGGCTCGCCACGCCGTCGGCGTCGTCGACCGAGAAGTACACCAGCCAGTGCGGCGACTCGGGCCAGGGGCCGGGACCGATCGCGCCGATCCCACCGACCGTCGCGGCGTCGATCCGGAGCATCGAGTACGCGTGGGTGCTCGCGCCGTGATCGGCGTACCGAAACCCGAACACCTCGGTGTAGAAGGCGCGCGCGGCGGCGTACTCAGAGGTCATGAGCTCGTCCCAGCAGAAGGCGCCCGGCTCGTTCACCATTCGCGCCCCGATCAGGTCGAGTGGCTGCCACACACCGAACACGGCGCCCCCCGGGTCCTCCACGACGGCCATGACAGCTTCGCCGAGCAGCGCAGTCGGCGGGGTCAGCACGCGACCTCCGGCGGCGATCACTGCGTCCAGGGTCTGTCGCATGTCGTCGCTGGCCAGGTAGACCGTCCAGCCGGCAGCACCGCCCTGGCGGATACCAGCGACGACCTGCCCGCTCACGAATGCCATGCGGTATCCCCCGCTGCCGGCCGGACCCTCCCGCACCTCCCACCCGAGCAGGTCGCGGTAGAACCCGGATGCGGCCGCCGGGTCGCTGCTCGCGACGTCGACCCAGCACGGTGTCCCGGACGGCCAGGGCTCGGTGCGTACGCTCATGCGCTCAGCCAACCATCCGGGTCAGGCCAGGGCGGCGTTGACGACCTCGCGTGCCTGCGCCTGTACCGCTGCGAGGTGATCGGCGCCGCGGAACGACTCGGCGTAGATCTTGTACACGTCCTCGGTGCCGGAGGGGCGCGCCGCGAACCAGGCACTGTCGGTGGTCACCTTCAGCCCTCCGATCGCTGCGCCGTTCCCTGGTGCCTCGGTCAGCTTGCCGGTGATCGGCTCGCCGGCCAGCTCGGTGGCCGACACGGCCTCGGGACGCAGCCGGGCCAGCCTGGCCTTGGCCTCGCGGTCGGCCGGCGCGTCGACCCGTGCGTACGCCGGACAGCCGTGCTGCTCGGTCAGGTCCGCGTAGTGCTCACTGGGGCTGCGGCCGGTGACGGCCTGGATCTCTGCAGCGAGCAACGCCAGGATGATGCCGTCCTTGTCGGTCGTCCACGTCGTCCCGTCGGTACGCAGGAAGGACGCACCGGCACTCTCCTCGCCGCCGAAGCCCACGCTGCCGTCGACGAGGCCGTCGACGAACCACTTGAAGCCGACCGGCACCTCGAGTAGCCGCCGTCCGAGCCGCTCGACGACACGGTCGATCATGGTGCTGGACACGAGCGTCTTGCCGACCGCGACGTGTTCGGCCCATCCGGGCCGGTGTTCGAACAGGTAGCCGATCGCCACGGCGAGGAAGTGGTTGGGATCGAGCAGCCCGCCGTCGGGTGTGACGATGCCGTGCCGGTCGGCGTCGGCGTCGTTGCCGGTGGCGACGTCGAAGCGGTCGCGCTGCGCGATCAGTGAGGCCATCGCCCACTGCGAGGAGCAGTCCATCCGGATCTTGCCGTCGCGGTCCAGGGTCATGAAGCCCCACTGCGGATCGACCTCCGGGTTGACCACGGTGAGGTCGAGGCGGTGGGTCTGCGCGATGCGGTCCCAGTAGTCGACGCTCGCGCCGCCCATCGGGTCGGCTCCGATGCGTACCCCCACCTCGCGCACGGCACGCAGGTCGAGGACGCTGGGCAGGTCGTCGACGTAGTGGCCCATGAAGTCGTAGCCGACGTAGGCGTCGCGCATCCGGGCGGCCGAAGCCCGCTTGATGCGGCGTACGCCGTCGTGCAACAACTCGTTCGCGCGCGCCGCGATCGCTGCGGTCGCGGCGCTGTCGGCGGGACCGCCGTGCGGGGGGTTGTACTTGAAGCCGCCGTCGCGAGGCGGGTTGTGCGACGGTGTGATGACGATGCCGTCCACCTGGCCGAAGTCGCCGTTGCGGTTGAGCCGGAGGATCGCGTGCGACAGCGCCGGGGTCGGCGTGTAGCCGTCGGCGTCGTCGACCAGCACGGTGACGTCGGCCGCGACGAGCACCTCCAGGGCGGTGTGCCACGCCGGCAGGCTCAGCAGGTGCGTGTCTCGGCCCAGCAGCAGCGGGCCGTCGACGCCCCGACTCCTGCGGTGCTCCACGATCGCCTGCGTGACGGCGAGGATGTGGTCCTCGTTGAACGCACCGTCCAGGCTCGACCCGCGGTGGCCGGACGTACCGAACACGACCTGCTGGTCAGGATCGTCGGGATCGGGGTGGCGGTCGTGGTACGCACTCTCCAGAGCGGCCAGGTCGACGAGGTCCTCGGGGCTGGCGGGCTGTCCGGCGCGCTCATGCATGGCCGTGACGATACTGCTGGACACCGGTCGCACAGGCCGCACAGGTCCCGGACAACGCGGTGTGGTCGGGATCGAGCCGGAACCCGGTCCGCTCGCGGATCTGCGCGGCGGCGTCGTCGAGCAGTGAGCGCGGCAGGTCCAGCACGGCACCGCACACCCGGCACTGGGCGTGCAGATGATGGTCCATGCCGGCGAGGTGGTACGTCGTCGCGCCGTGACCCACGTGCACGTGCTGGACGATGCCGAGCTCGGCGAGTGCATCCAGCGCCCGGTAGACGGTCGCACGGTGCACCGAGGGGTACGAGGCGGTGACCTCGGCGAGGATCTGTTCGGCGGGCAGGTGGTCGTGGCGGCCGTGCAGCGTCTCCACGATGGCGCGACGTGGCTCTGACATGCGCTCGCCGCGCTCACGCAGCAACACGCCCACCCGCGCAACCAGCTCGGTGCGGCTCTCCGCGGCTCCCATGGCTTGACAATACTGGCGCAGTCAGGCGTCGTCGCCGTCGTCGTGTGCTTCTGGTTGTCGACGACGGGTTGTGCTGGGGACGCGGTGTACGGGTCGGCTGCCGTGGCCGAGGGCGGGTGGTGGTGGTCGTCGGTAGGTGTGGCCGGTGCGCATGGTCCAGTCGATGTCGGGGGCTCGGGCGCGTAGGTGTGGAGCAGGTCCTCGGCGTGGCTGCGGGCGGTGTCGCGGTCGCGGCATCGGGTCGGCTGGTGGGCTGGCCGTGGGGGTGGGTCGTCGTCGATTTGCCAGCTGGAGACTTGGTCTGGGCCGCTGATCGCGAGGGTGTGCTGGTCGGGCCGGGCGTCTTCGTCGGGCCGGGGGCCGGCTTCGTCGGGCCGGAGGCCGGCTTCGCCGGGCCGGTCCGGCTGCCGGTCGGGGTGTGTGGGTGGGTCGGGGTCGTGGGTGATGGTGGTCACGGTGATGTCGGGGTGGTCGCGGATGGTGTGGGGGTTCTTGGCGAGTCCTTGTGCGTTGGCGGGGCTGGTGGGTCCGCGGTCGGTGTGGCGGATGAGGTGGTCGGCGTGTTTGATGTCGGCTGCGGTCAGGCGGCATGTCTGGTCGCGCCCAGTAGATGAACTGGCGGGGGGTGCCGGTGTAACAGCGGGTGGCGGTGTCCATGCCCAGCAGCCGGCCGTCGATGGGGTCGCAGAACAGTCGCCGTAGCAGCGGGTTGTCGGCGTGTTCGGCGATCTGGCGGGCCAGGCCGGCCGGGATGGTGCCGTAGCCGCGTAGCAGGCCGGGTTGGTTGTCCAGGCCGAGCAGGGTGGAGGCGGCGATCACCACCTGCAGCTCGGCGCGAGAGCGTAGCCGGGACTGCTCGCCGGCTGCCCAGCCCGGGCGAGGCGCACCGGTGCGTTCCCCGGTGCGTTCCCCGGTGCGTTCGCTGGTGTCCGACTACCGCCCGAGGCGAGCCGTCAGCCGACACTACGGCCGCAGGTGCGGCGGCGGCCTCGACGTTGACGCGCTCCGCGACGACGTCGACGCCCGCGGCGGATCTGCGCCGGGGCAAGGAGCCGACTCTGCACAAGGCCATCCGCTTCGCGAAGGTCGTCGACCACGTGGAAGGTGTCGGTAGCGCGAGAGCCTCCCCTGCGGATGAGCACCTCGAAAGGGGGTGTCAGCGCCTGGATCCTCCAGTCCGAGCCAGTTGGCGGTAGTCGTCGTAGGAACTGCGCCGACGTGACATCGCCCGATTGACGAAGAGCCGGCAGCGTCGACAACACATGGACAGCGTTGCGCTCCGGGCACTGCGCCAGTGGGCGGAACGCACCGTCGCCGGCAAACGACGAGTCGCCGGGTCTTACAAGATCAGGAGCAGCCGACGGCTAGACGCCGCCCCGGGGGGCTTCCCACGCCGAGAGCACTTCAGTCGCCATCGAGAATCCTCCGTCGGTTGAGTGCAACAGTCTGCGGCGGGACATACGGGCAGGGTCCGACTGTGGCTGTCCGGTGCGACGCGGAACATTCCCTCGACTGTCGTCGTGCTGACCGCACGCAACGCGTCGCACCAGTACGTAGCGGCAGCGCCGTGTGCGAGGGCAAGCGCTACGTACGGGCGTCAACGGCAGGTCCAGCGCATCACACCAGGGGGACACGCCTGCGCATCCGGTCGACGGCCGCCTGAAGCTCGATCAGTTCGTGAGCGACGGTGTTTGCGCACGCGCGAATGCGTGATGTCGAAGTAGTGGTGGGCCAGGTGGTCCCGCATCCACGCCACCTCCTGCCAGGGAATGTCCGGCTCGGTGAAGATCAGCTCGGTCGGCAGCCCGTTGACCGCTTCGCCGATCTCGATCAAACCGGACGCGGACCGCGTCGAAGACGAGCCCGTCCGAGAGGTCGCCTCGCTGCATGTGGTCGCCGATCGCGACGACGGCGATCTCGATGTCGCTCAACCGTTGGTGTGCGTGTCGGCTCACAGCCGGACCAGATCAGGCTCGATCTCGCTTCGTACGCCAGACTTGAGTCCCGCCTGCTGGACGATGTCGACCTGCGCTTCGAGCAGTTCCTCCAGCTCGCGACGGAGGAGACCGACGCCGAGCATCCCCATGTCCGGGGGCAGGTCGACCAGCAGATCGATGTCGCTGTCCTCGCGGTCCTCGCCCCGCAATGTGCTGCCGAAGGCATGCACCGAGCCGATGCCGGACCGACTTGCGATCTGTCGGACGAGGTCTCGCCGTTCGAGCAGCCGGTGTCCAACCGGACCGGAGAACGAGCGTGCACCGCTGCCGCCGGCGACCAGGTCGGTGCTGAGCTGGCTGCCCGTCGCGGCGACGAGGCGAGCAAGCGTCGGCAGCGAAGGTTCCCGACGCGGGGACGCGTACGCGCTGATGACGCTCTGCGTCACCCCTGCAGCCTGTGCCAGCCGGACCTGCGTCATCCCGGCGCGACGACGCGCTCGGCGCAGCAGGGCACGTGCGTTCAACATTGCGGATCGTCACTATCCAACAGCGTCCCGCCCCGGGCTCAGCCCTTCTCCCACTGGAAGGCACGCGTCGCGACGAAACCGATGACCACGGCGAACGCCAGCAGGACCGCCATCGGAAGCACGGCGGCCGACGGCCCGAGGCCGCGCACCATCGTGTCCAGCATTCCCTCGTTGATGTAGCGCAGCGGCAACGCGAGCGACACCACCCGGACCCACTCCGGTGACGCGTCCAGCGGGATGAAGGAGCCGGACAGGAACGCCATCGGCAGCACGAAGAAGTTGGCGAACCCGGCGGCGCCCTCGGCGGTCTTGCACATCGCGCCGGCAAGCAGCCCGATGGCCATGAAGGCCAGCGTCCCGCAGAACAGGATGGGCACCGCCATCCACCACGACCCGGTGAGCTGGAGCCCGAAGGCCACCATCGCCAGCCCGACGAAGATCACCATCTGCACGAGCGCCACGACCATGGTCACGCCGATCCGCGCCACCACGATCGAGCCGGTGGTGATTGGCGCCAGCCTCAGCCGGCGCAGCAGCTTGCTGTCCCGCCACACCACCAGCGTCAGGGCCGCCCCGAAGGTGGCATTGAGGGCGACGGCCCAGCCAAGCAGCCCGGGCGTGACGTACTGGATGGACTCGAGCGAGTCGTCCTCGACCTGCTCGGCAACCAGCGTGTACGTCGGCGCCGTTCCGGACTCGGCAATGTTGGCCTGCGACACGAACGAGCCGAGGATGCCCTGCACGTTGGCCGCTGTGACCTGGTCGGCCTGGGAGAAGTGCAGCACCAGTCGCTCGCCCTCCTCGGTGAGCGCCCCGTCGACGTCACCGGCACGGACCTGCTCGAGGGCGTCGTCGAGGTCGTCGGACCCGGTCACCTCGATTGCCTCGTCGAACTGCGACCGGGCCTGCTCGGGCAGCTCGTCGAGGAGCGACACGTCTCCGACCCGGAGGATCTCGGACTTGCTCGCCCCGGAGTCGGTGAACACCCCACCGAAGAGCAGGAGGAACATCAGCGGCAGGCCGAGAGAGAAGAAGACGGCCGCCTTGTCCCGGATGAACCCCCGCCACATGGCGACGGCGAGCGTCCTGACGCCGCTCACGCGCGGTACTCCCGTCCGGTCAGCTCGAGGAGGACGTCCTCCAGGGTGGCGCCCTTCACCGCGAGGCCGTTGAGCGCCTCGCGCCGGGCGAGCTCGGTCAGCACGCAGGCGGGGTCTCGGGTGACCAACGTGAGCGAGGCGTCCTGCTGTTCGACCGAGTCGACTGCCGGCAGCGCCTTTGCCTCCTCCTGCGTCAGCACGCCGCGCTCGATGCTGATCCGGGTCGGGGCGTCGAGGTCGCGGACCAGAACCGCCGGCGGGTCGATGGCCAGGAGCTTGCCGTGGTCCAGCACCGCCACCCGGTCGCAGAGGATCTCGGCCTCGTCCATGTAGTGGGTGGTCAGGACCACGGTGCGTCCGCTGGTGGCCAGCGAGCTGAGCAGGTCCCACAGGTTGCGCCGCGCCTGCGGGTCGAGGGCTGCGGTCGGCTCGTCGAGGAACACGCTCCGGCTCGTGCACCAGGGAGCACGCGATGGACAGCCGCTGTTGCTGTCCGCCGGAGAGCTTCTCGGTGGGCGTGGACGCCTTCTCGGTCAGTCCGACCTGTTCGAGCAGGTCATCGGCCCGGGTCCCGCGGACACCGTAGAGCGAGGCGAAGGAGTGCAGCTGCTCTCGGGCGGTCAGCCGTTCGAAAAAGGCCGTGGCCTGCAGCTGCACCCCGATCCGGGGCAGCAGCGCCTCGTTGCGCGGCCAGGGCGGGAGCCCGAGCAGCGACAGCGTGCCGGAGTCACTGTGGGCGCAGACCCTCGACGATCTCCAGGAACGTGGTCTTGCCCGCACCGTTGGGTCCGAGGATCCCGAAGAACTCGCCCTCCTGCACGCACAGCGAGACACCGTCCACCGCTTTGGTGCTGCCGTACGCCTTGGTGAGGTCCTCGACCTCGATCACCGCCCCCATGGCTGACGACCCTAGGGGCAGGACGAGCCCTCGTACCAGGCCTCGTACGAGCAGCAGGCAGCCGGATCGCGATCCGTACCCGAACGGTGCTGGTTCGGACTCGGTGAGCTGGCGAGCAGGTGGGTCAGCACCTCGGTGCACCCGGCATCGACCTTGACGCCGGCCAGGTCGTCACCACGGGTCGCTCCCCGGTTCACGATCACCACCGGTGTGCCGGCGCGGTGGGCCTGGCGGACGAAGCGCAGGCCGCTCATCACGGTCAGGGACGAACCGAGCACGAGCAGGACGTCGGCGGCATCCACCCACGCGATGGCTCTGGCGACCCTGGGCCGGGGCACGTTCTCGCCGAAGAAGACGACATGTGGCTTGAGCCGGCCTCCGCACCGCTCGCAGTCCGCCAGCACGAAGCCCGCGGAGTCGTCGATCACAGCGTCGCCGTCGGGTGCGATCTCGACGCCGCGGTGGTCGAGCGCGACCCGGTCGGGGTTGAGCGCGCTGAGCCGCTGCTGCAGAACGTCTCTCGGACTCACTCGTCGGCAGTCCAGGCACACGACCTCGTGGATCCGGCCGTGCAGGTCGATGAGCCGTCGCTGCCCGGCGCGTTCGTGCAGGCCGTCGACGTTCTGCGAGACGACGGAGTCGACGACGCCCCGGGCCTCCAGCTCGCTCAGCGCGCGGTGGCCCGGGTTGGGGTCGGCGTGTCCCATCAGCTGCCAGCCGACGAAGGCGCGTGACCAGTACCTGCGCTGCGCCTCGGGACCGGAGCAGAACACGTCGTACGTCATGGGCGTCCGTACCGGTGAACCTGGGCCACGGTAGTCCGGGATGCCCGAGTCGGTGGAGATCCCGGCACCGGTGAGCACCACGACGCGCCGGCCCGTCAGCACGTCGAACGCCGACCGCAAGGCGGGAGTGCTGCCGATCTGTGGAGCGAGGCTCGTCATCGGGTCCCAGCGTAGGTCGATCAGTCGGCGGTTGCAGCGGGTCGTGGCGCCGGCATGGCACGATGCCTGTCGACCTGACTGTGGGGAATGTGTGTCGTGAACCGAAGAACCACCGCTGCGCTGCTGGTCGGCTGCTACCTGATGACTACCGCCTGTACCGAGACCGAGGACGCCGCCGAGCCCAACCCGGCACCGGAAGCCACCGAGACGGTCGCCGACCTGACGGCCGGACTGGAGTCCTTCGACCTGTCCGGCCTGACCTTCGGCAGAGTCAGCCGAGCCCGGGCCGCGGCCGGCCTGTCCACCGCGGTGGATGGTCTGGGCGACCTCCGTCCGACGGTGACCGCGGGTGACATCAGTCAGGGCGATGCGACGGCGAGTGCAGAGCTCGCCTACGCCTGGGACCTCGACGCCGACGGCGAGGACGACTGGACCTACGGCACCACCGCCGACCTGACCCGGATCGACGACGACTGGCACGTGCAGTGGACCCCGAGCCTCCTGGCACCTGAGCTGAGAACCGACGAGGTGCTGGTCGTGAGCGAGCTGATGCCCGAGCGGGCTCAGCTCCTCGGTGCCGGCGGGTCGGTGCTGGTCCGGGAGCGTCCGGTGCAACGGATCGGCGTCGACAAGACGCAGGTGTCCCCCGACCGAGCGGTGACGTCGGCGCGTGCGCTCGCGCAGGCGCTCGGCGTCGACGCCGCCGGCTTCGCCGCGCAGGTGCAGGCCTCGGGCCCGGAGGCGTTCGTCGAAGCCGTCGTCCTGCGCACCGAGGACCTGACCGGCGCCGAGCAAACGCGGATCACCCGCATCGCCGGTGCACTGATCGTGGAGGACAGCCTGCCGCTCGCGCCGACCGCCGAGTTCGCCCGCCCCGTGCTCGGCAGCGTGGGAGCGGCGACCGCCGAGCTGATCGAGGAGTCCGAGGGTCGGCTCTCGGTCGGCGACCTGACCGGCCTGTTCGGTCTGCAAGAACGCTACGACGAGCAGCTGACGGGCACCGTGGGCATGTCGGTGACCGCGCAGTCCACGTCCGGGGACTCCGAGGACCGCGAGCTGTTCGTCCGCGAACCCGTGCCCGGCCAGCCGGTGCGGACGACGATCCACATCGGGTTGCAGAACCGCGCTGAACGGGTGCTCTCCCCCACCACGTCACCGAGCGCCCTCGTCGCGATACAGCCGTCGACCGGCTACGTGCTCGCGGTGGCGAGCGGACCGGCCGGCGACGGTCTGTCCACCGCGACCGACGGCCGGTTCGCCCCGGGATCCACGTTCAAGGTCGTGTCCACGCTGGCCCTGCTGCGTAGCGGGCTGACCACCTCGACGCCGCTGCCGTGCACGCCGACCGTCGTCGTGGACGGCAAGGAGTTCGGCAACTACAGCGACTACCCGGCCACCGACCTCGGTGACATCCCCCTGCGTACGGCGGTGGCCAGCTCCTGCAACACGGCGTTCGTGGCGAGCCTCGGGGCCGCATCCCAGGCGGACCTGGCCACCGCCGCGGCCTCGCTCGGCCTCGGGATCGACCAGGATCTCGGTTCGCCCGCCTTCCTGGGGTCGGTCCCGGACACAGCCGGGGACACCGAGCACGCCGCCTCGATGATCGGGCAGGGCCGCATCGAGGCCTCACCGCTGGCGATGGCGACCGTCGCCGCGTCGGTACAGGCAGGCCGCACCGTCGTACCCCGTCTGGTGCTCGAACCGCCGACCGCTGCGGCCAACAGACCCGGCCGTCCACTGGATCCCGACGAGGCAAGCGAGCTGCGGGTGATGATGCAGGCAGCCGTGACGCAGGGCAGTGCGAACTTCCTCGCCGACGTCCCGGGGCCCGCCCTGGGCGCCAAGACCGGCACCGCCGAGTACGGCACCGACGTCCCGCTGCGTACGCACGCGTGGATGATCGCCTACCAGGGCGACCTCGCGGTCGCGGTCATGGTCCAAGACGGTGAGTCCGGATCGGCAACCGCCGGACCACTGCTCGAGGCGTTCCTGCGCTCGCCTTGATGGCAGGTCATGTGGACTGCCGGGCGCGGTCTTGCACCCGCGGCGTCGGGACCTCGACCTCGCCCACGATCGCGTTGAACGTACGTGGCCAGGAGAGGTACCGCACCGCCAGGTTCACGCTGGTGGCCAGCCGGTTGCGGCTGCCGAGCAGTCCGATGACGTGGATGAACAGCCAGATCACCCAGGCGAGGAAGCCCTTCAGCTTCGGGAAGTGCGTGATCTCGGCAACCGCGGCCCGACTGCCGATCGTCGCCATCGTGCCCTTGTCCCGGTATCGGAACGCCATCGTCGGCTCCCCCGCGACCAGCCGCCGGATCTGCTTGGCAGCGTGCTTGCCGCCCTGGATGGCCGGCTGCGCCAGCTGGGCCAGCGGCTTGTCCGCGGACACCGCGATGTCGCCCAGTGCGAAGACCTCGTCGAACCCGTGCACGCGCAGGTCCTCCTCGACCAGGATGCGGCCGCCCCGTCCCTGGGGGAGACCCCACGTGCTGACGACCTCGTGTGCCGTGACGCCGGTGGCCCAGACGACCATGTCGGCAGGCACGACCTCGTCGTCGTCGACGACCACGGCGTCCGGGCGCACCTCGCTCACCGACGTCGACAGGCGGAGGTCGACGTCGCGCTTGCCCAGCTCCCGAGCGGCGTAGTCGCGCAGCTTGGGGGCGAACGGCGCCAGCACGTGCGGGCCCATCTCGACCAGAGTGATGTGCACGCGGTCCCGCTCGAGCTCCGGGTACGTCCTGGCCATGGCGTTGTTGCGCATCTCGGCGAGCGCACCGGCCATCTCGACACCGGTTGCCCCGCCGCCGACGACCACGAACCGCAGGTCCCGGGGCTGGCCCTGGGCCGCCGCCTCCTCCACCACGGTGAACAGCCGGTCGCGGACGACCAGCGCCTGCTTGCGCGTGTACATCGCCATCGCGTTCTCCGCCGCCCCCGGGACGCCGAACCAGTTCGTGGTGACACCCGTGCCGATCACGAGGTAGTCGTAGGACACGGTGTCGCCGGAGTCCAGCGTGACGGTACGCCGCTGCGGGTCGACAGCCGTGACGGCGCCCTTGCGAAACCGCAGGTTGTCCTGGCGGGCGCGGGCGGAGCGCAGGAAGTACGTGATGTCGCCGGCGTTCAGTGCCGCAGTCGCCACCTGGTAGAGCAGTGGTTGGAACGTGTTGTAGACGTGGCGGTCGACGAGGGTGACATCGACGTCGGCGCGCTTGAGGGACCGCACCGTCTGCAGGCCGGCGAACCCGCCGCCGATCACGACGACGTGCGGGCGGCGCTGCTGGGTCTGACCGGTCGCGCTGCTCATGTCGGTCCTCGCACTCGTGGTGGATCACTCCGGTGGCTACAACGTAGTTCGCGCCGACTCCATGCCCGATGTGTGCACCACCACCCCCGCAACCCGCCCATCCGCGCATTCTCGGGCGCCGATCCGCGCATTCTCGGGCGCCGATCCGCGCGTTGTCGGGGACAGCGAGGATCTGTGGGGCTCGGATCACCACCTCCGGACCGGCGATGCCGATGTGCCGGGTGTGGCGTCGGCCAGGTGCAGCGGGTGCAACGTCGCCGTCCGCCTCGATCTGCGCGACCGCAACGTCAAGTGCGTCGAGCGACGTCTCGGAGGCGACGGCGACGACGATCACGGCCCGGCCAGCGCGTCGCGCACCCGACCGCCGACGGCATCGAGCCGCTCGACCGCTTCGGGCACCTCGACCCCGGTGAGCAGCGCGACGATGGCCGGTTTGGCGCGCCAGCCGCTCGCCTCGAGCACGGCGGTGGCCGTGGCGTCGTCGGCGCCCGTGATCTCACGCACCATCCGTACGGCCCGGCATCTGAGCTTCTCGTTGGAGGCGATCACGTCGACCATCCGCGCACCGTAGGTCTTGCCGAGGCGCACCATAGCGGTCGTCGAGATCGCGTTGAGCGCGATCTTCTGCGCGGTTGCCGCGGTCAGACGGGTGGACCCCGCGACCACCTCGGGTCCGGTGAGCAGCTCGACGGTCACTGCGGCACGCTGCCTCGCGGGACTGCCGGCGTTGTTGACGACCGCGACGGTCGCCGCACCCGCGGCTGCGGCCACCTCCAGCGCCGACAGGACGTACGGGGTGCGCCCCGACGCGCTGATCGCGATCACCACGTCGGCTGGACCGGGGCGGTGCGCGGCAAGATCGCGCGCACCTGCGCCGGCGTCGTCCTCGGCACCCTCCACTGCCCGGAGCCCCGCCGGACCGCCACCGGCGAGGACGGCCACGACCTGTTCCGGGGCCGTACCGTACGTCGGCGGGCATTCGGCCGCGTCCATGGCGGCGAGCCGGCCCGGCGTGCCGGCCCCCACGTACAGGATGCGTCCCCCTGCCGCCAGTGCCCGCTCCGCGAGCAGCGCCGCCTGCGTGATCTCGTCGGCCGCGGCCGCCAGCACAGCCGGCAGCTCCGCCTCCGCCTCGAGCAGCAGGTCGACGACTTCACGTGCCGGGCGGACGTCGAGGTCCTGCAGCCCCGGCCGCACCCCTTCGGTCCGCAGCGTGTCGACGTCCATGGTGCTCACGCGTCCCCTCGGTTCTCGTGTCGGTGCAGGTAGGACTCGTTCGGGACCCATCATCCGCGCCTGCCGGTCAGCAGCGCAGCCGCCGTCTCGATGCTGGTCCAACCCGTGCCGTAGGTGCGGATCGAGGGTCCAGCCAGGTCGGGCAGCGAACCGTCGGGGCCGATGTGCACCACCACGCTGTCGGGGTCGACCGCACGGACCGCCTGCACGTGACCGGGGCCGCTACGACCGTCGGTCACCAGCACCACGGGGCGGCGGTGGTCGAGGGCGTCGGTGGCCGCCGCTGCCGCCTCGGCTGCCCGGACTGCGCGCACGATGCTCACACCGTCCAGCTCGCTGCTCAGACCTGATGCCAGGCGCGCGGCGGCGTCACCCCCCGCTGCGACGTTGACGGCGGACTCGACGACCAGCACGACCCGCGCACCGACTCGCGGGTCCCCCACCATCTGCATGCTGCGCCAGGCGGCCTGGCGGGCCAGGTCAACGACTCCGAGCGGCGCCTCGGTGGCCGTGCAGCGTTCACTCACCAGCCCCGTGGCCAGCTCCGCGACCCGCGCCGCGGCCGACTCCAGTCGGGTGTGCGCCAGCGCGCCGTCAGCGATCGCCGTCGCGATGCTGTGCCGGACCTCCTGCCACGCGTCGTGCGCGTCGTACGGCTCGGCGAATCGCGGGTTGCCGATGCACAGCAGGTCGACTCCCGCCGCGAGCGCCCTGACCGCGCCGGTGCCGCGGCCGACGCCGGCCGAGATAGCCTTCATGTCCAGCGCGTCGCTGATCACGACGCCCTCGAACCCGACCTCCGCACGCAACAGACGCATCCAGGCCGGGCTCATCGTCGCCGGTTCGGTGTCGACGGCGGGGAACAGGATGTGCGCGGTCATCACCGTGCGCACCCCGGCCTCGACCGCCGCCGCGAACGGCGCGAGGTCGCGTTCGCGCAGCACGTCGAGCCCGTCGTCGACCCGGGGCAACGTCACGTGTGAGTCGGTGCGGGTCGCGCCGTGCCCGGGGAAGTGCTTGGCGCACGCCGCGATTCCCTGGCTCTGCACACCACGGACGAAGGCCGCGCCGTGACGGCCCACGAGATCTGCGGTCGCGCCGAAGGAGCGGACCCCGATGACCGGGTTGGCCGGGTCGGAGTTGACGTCGACCACCGGGGCGAGCATCACGTCGATCCCGGCTGCGCGGACGCCGGCCGCCATGGCCGCAGCGACACGCTCGGTCAGCCCGACGTCGTCGATCTGCCCGAGCGCCGCGTTGCCCGGCCACGAGGAACCGCCCGGCTCGATCCGGGAGACCGCGCCGCCCTCCTCGTCGCTCAGCACCAGCAGGTCGGTGCGGTGCCGCCTGAGGAGGTCCGAGGCCTCAGCGGGGTCCACCCCGTCGAGGTTCTGCGCGAACCAGCAGACCCCGGCCAGCCCACCCTCGATCGCCTCCGCGAGCCAGTCGGGGACGTACGCCTCGGCGTAGCCCGGCACCAGGACGGCGTCCGCCAGCCGCAGCAGCCCGGGGTCCTCAGACAGCTTCGACACGCTCAGCCCTTCACCGCACCGGCGACCCGTGGAACCAGCTCGCCCCGTCGCCGTCTCCGGTCGTCGGTGAGCAGGTCATGGCACGCAAACATCCCACCTGTCACGAGTATTCGAGGCGGTCGGGTCCCGGTCCCGGCTGGCAGCGCGGGCACCACCATGTCGCGCGGCGCTGCGGATCGCCGGGCAGCTCGCGGGCGTGACGTACCAGCGTGCCGCAGCGACGGCAGCCCAGGCCGGTGCGACCGTACACCCAGTGCTCCTCGCCCGGTTTCGGGCTGCCGGTCGTCACCTGCCCGTTGCCGCGCGCCATGATGCTGTGGCGCAGGCACCGCCGCGCGAGCGCCACCGTGCGGTCCAGGTCGACGTCGGCCACCGGAGTCCAGGGGCTCATCCCGCGCAGGAAGCAGATCTCGTTGACCCACAGGTTGCCCAGGCCCGCCATCAGCCGCTGGTCCAGCAGAGCGGCGGCGACCGGACGGCCGGCGTCGACGCCCAGACGGCACGCTGCCTCGCCGGCGTCCCAGTCCTCGCGCAACGGATCAGGGCCGAGGTGCCCGACGACCAGGTGCTCGTCTCGGGTACGGACCAGCTCGACGACCGGGATCGACAACCCGTAGCCGACCTGGCCCGTACGCACCTCGAGCAGCACCCGGACCTCCGGGTCGAACCGGCGCGGCAGCCGCTTGCCCGCGCCGACGACCGTCCAGCTGCCGTCCATCTCGAAGTGCGTGTGCAGGGTCGCGCCGTCGTCGAAACGCGTCAGCAGATGCTTGCCATGCGTGTCCGTCGGCAGGACGGTACGTCCGCTCAGGTCGGCCGTCGCGTGCTGCGGGACCCGGAAGTCGCTGCGCACGACCACCTGACCGGCCAGAGCGCGGTCCAGACGCCGGGCGGCCCGCCACACGGAGTCACCCTCGGGCATGCCCAGAGGGTACCCAGGACGCCGACGGTCCTGCTGTACTGGCGGGAACGCTTCTGCACACCGAGGAGGACATCGTGATCGAGCCCGGTCAGTCACCAGGTGACAGTCGGCAGGGCGGCTTCGAGACGGGGACCGGCACGGCGCAGACCACCGGCCGGTACGTGGTCGTGTTCGCCGAGACCGACAGCGACCCCGCGGCCGTGCTGCAGTCGGTGGCAGGCCTGTCCACCGTGGCCTCCTCGCGCGACTTCGACGGGCAGGGAGTGGACGTGTCCCAGACCGCGGATGCCGACGCCACGGTCTACGCGGAGCTCGGCATCGCCGTGGTCACGGTGGGTCCCGATGAGCTGGGCGCCCTGCAGACCTCGTCGCAGGCGCAGGGGAGCATCGTGGCGACCGCCCCCGAGCTGATCCACCACGTGCTGTCGACGCCGTCGGACCACCCGTCGGGCGTGACGGGCTTCGAGGACAGCGACCAGGCCACCTGGGGGCTGCAGGCGGTCGACGCCGAGACGTCGGCGCAGTCGGGGCACGGGATCAAGGTCGCCGTCCTGGACACCGGACTGGACGCCACCCACCCGGACTTCACCGGCCGCACCATCACCGCACGATCGTTCGTCCCGGGGGAGACGGCACAGGACGGACACGGGCACGGCACCCACTGCATCGGTACGGCCTGCGGTGCGAAGTCGCCCGCCGACGGTCGACGGTACGGCGTCGCGTACGAGTCCGACATCTTCGCCGGCAAGGTGCTCAGCAACCAGGGATCGGGCAGCGACAGCGGCATCCTCGCCGGCATCGACTGGGCGGTCTCCAACGGCTGCGCCGTCATCTCGATGTCGCTCGGCGCCGGCGTGGCGCAGCCGCACCCTCCGTACACCTTCGCCGGCCGCCGCGCACTGGCCCGGGGCACGCTCATCATCGCGGCTGCCGGCAACAACGCGAACCGTCCCGGCGATCCCGGGTTCGTGGGAGCCCCCGCCAACAGCCCCAGCATCATGGCGGTCGCAGCCGTCGACTCCGACCTGGAGATCGCGCAGTTCTCCGCGCGGAGCCTGCCCAGGAGGGGCGGCCAGGTCGACGTCGCCGGTCCCGGCGTGGCCGTGTACTCGTCGTGGCTGATGCCCATGAGGTACCAGACGATCTCAGGCACCAGCATGGCGACACCGCATGCCGCCGGTGTCGCTGCCCTGTGGGCGCAGGCGACGGGCCGGGCCGGGCTGGAGCTGTGGGCCACGCTGGCCAAGGAGGGCCGGCGACTCGCCGAGCCGTCCCTCGACGTCGGCTCGGGGTTGGTGCAAGCCCCCCGCTAGCCGGCCACGGGGGTACGTTGGGCAGGTGGGCAATGTCACCGTCACCGTCACCGTCGACGACGAGCACGTGCAGAGCATCAGCGACGTCGCAGCCGCCCTGCGCGACTGCGGCATGGAGGTTCAGCAGGTGCTCGACTCCGTCGGCGCGGTCACCGGGTCCGTGCCGCCGGATCGTCGTCAGTCACTGAGCGACGTCGTGGGCGTCGCACATGTGGCCGACGACGTGCGGGTCCAGCTTCCGCCGCCGGACGCGCCCGTTCAGTGACACCGGTGCAGTGATCAGCGGCCGGCACCGTCGCGTGCCTGGAACAGGTGGTACAGCAGGATCAGCTGGGTGAGCGCGAGCGGTTCGCTGCGCTGTCCAGGGTTGATCTGGCCGAGCTGCTCGGGTGGGGCACCCTCGGTCTCCAGCTCCTGCCAGATCGCCTTCTCCAGCTGCCTGGCCTCCTCCGCAGACGCGTGTCCGTGCACGTGCAGGCACCTGTCCGCCGCCGAGGCACCACGCCATGTCAAGGAGACCTGGCCAGTCTCGATGCCTGGCGTCGTCGCGGCCCACGCTGCACACGAGCTTCACCGGCGGTCCGGGAACCGGGAAGACCACGGTGGCGTTGCGGATGGCCCAGATGCTTCATGCGATGGGCTACATCCGCAGCCCCAAGGTGCCCGAGAACGAGCGGGACTACGGGCAGGAGGTGATCGAGATCCTGCTGCAGGAGATGGAGATCGACCGGGCCAGTCTGCTGGTCATCTTCGCCGGCTACCCGGACCGGATGGGTGCCTTCTTCTCGGCCAACCAGCCTGTCCTCACGGTTCCGCACCACATCGGCTTCGAGGCGTACAGCCACGGCGAGCTGGTGCAGATCGCGCAGCTGATGGTCGCCACCGAGAACTTCCGGTTCGACGAGCCGGCCGGCAAGGCGTTCGCCGAGTACCTCGACCTCCGCATGGAGCAGCCGCGCTTCGCCAACGCCCGAAGCGTACGCAACGCCGTGGAGCGCTGCCGGCTGCGCCAGGCGAAGCGGCTGGTCGAGCTCGACAGACCGCTGACCAAGGACGACCTGGTCACCCTGACGGACGAGGACGTCTACGGGAGCAGCGTCTTCGACGCCGCCGAAGTTCAGGCCGACACCCGCGCGACCCGACCGGAGGACGCCTGAGAAACCCTTACTGCACGCGACTCGTGGCGGAACCGGAGCCCGTCACACTGAGGTGGACCCGGCAGTACAGGTCGGAGCGCTCGAGGACGTGTGCCAGGTCTGCGGCGACCGTGTCACAGACCCGGGCCAGATCCTGCAGGTCCGCATCCGGCGTCAGGCTGGCTCGCAGGTCGACCACGAGTTGTCCACGGTCACGGGTCAGCGTGCCCCGTGCCGACCGCACGCCAGGATTGTCGGCCAGCACGTCCGCCGCGGTGGAAGCGGCAGACTTCGCATTGACACGCAGCCGACCATCGCTCCCAGTGCCCGCCAGGTTGAGCTGGGCGACCCTGGAGCTGAGCAGGTGCGCCCACAGCCATCGCAGCCCGACCAGCACGAGCAGCACCCCAGCGGCGCCCAGCGCCCACGGCCACCACGAACGAGTACCCAGGTCGACGGCCCCCGTGGTGGAGATAGGCGCAGAAGAATCCAGGTCGAGGAGCCATCCGAACCGCCACTCCAGCGCCAACAGGCCGACGACGGCCAAGAGCAGCGCCACGACCACCGTGGCGATCCGGTCGACGCTGAGGGTCGTACGGGTCATGGCTGTCCTCCGGTCGTCGTCACCCGCACGTCGACGCGAGGTGGCTCCACCAGCGCTGACAGACGCTGCGTGACTGCTTCGCCCACACCAGCCCTGACAGCGTCGGCCTGGTCCGCGGTGGTGGTCGCGGTGACCCGCACCCGACTCAACGTCGCGCTCGCACCGGCGGTGTCGACTCCGTCCACGTCGCTGGCCGCCGCTGCCGCCAGACGACGCATGCTTGCCTTGGTCAGGAAGACACCGGTGCCCGCCTGCAGCCGCGCCTCGCTGCGCGGTCTCGGCTTGAAGGCCACCACGAGGAGCCACACGGCGAGCAGCAGGGCGAGGACACCGACCGGCACCAGCCAGTCGCCTGCCAGCTGCCCGTCGAGGGACTCCAACGCCTGCAGGATCCAGGGCTGGCCGGACAGCAGGTCGGCGTGCACGAGTGCATCGCGGACGGCGACGACACCGAGCGCGATCAGGAGCAGCGACCAGAGGACCGCCAGAGCAGCTACCTTGCCGATCGCGACGGGTGTCTTGGCCCGCGGCAACGGTGGTTGCGGTGGGGTGCTCATTGCACCCTCCTCCTCGGGGCGACCGCTTGTCGCTCTATGTGCGCGACGGACACGTCCACCCCGAGAACACGCATGCCCGCGAGGTGGCTCACCGCGGCGTGGACGTCTCGCCGGACCGCTCGTGCGACGTCGGCGACGCTTCGCGGCCACTGCACCGCGATGTCCACGTTGATGCGGACCCGATCGCCGTGCACGTCGCTGGACGCTTTGGGCAACCCGCGCCCGACGAGCTTGTCCAGGCCGGACTCGGTCGACAGGACGCCGTCGACGAGCGCCGCGGTATGAGTAGCGATGCGCTCGATGGCCTTGGCCGCAACCTGCAGCGAGCCGCGCTCTCCTGCGTCCGTACCGGCCGTCGCGCCCGCGTCCGGCGTGCGGGTGTCGGCGGTGTCAGTCACGCCGGCGTCCCGCCAGCGCGCTCAGATCGATCTCGCCGTCGTAGTGGCCGCCGACGGCGTAACCGACCACCCCGAGAACCAGGGCGACCAGGAAACCGACGACGCCTCCGGCGGCAGCGGCGACTCCGAGCAGGAGTCCCGCGATCAGACCTAGGGTTGAGGTGGTCATGTGTGCTCCTCGACTGGTGGAGGTCCGTGCAAGGCACGAACCCAGAACGGTGGACTGGATTAGAGATCGATGTATCGCCGAGACCCGGGAAACCGCTTGGGCAGGCGCCCGCGTGCCGCTCGGGAGTGCCGGCGGAGCCGACGCTGCGTGCGCGAGGTGAGACGTCGCATCCTGCGTGAGAGCGGCACACCGGTCTCGTCGCCGTCGTCGGGTGGGTCTCCGGCGACGTCCCGGTCCAGCCGTTGCATCAGCTCCAGATAGGTGTCGAGGTCGCCGCCGACGTCCGGGTGATGGCGGCGTGCCACATCGCGGCGTGCCTGCCGTCGGCGTCGCTGGCGCTCCTGCTCCACCAGTACGTCGTCCACGGGCTCAGCTCCGGGCGTCTGGTTCGGCGTCGACGTCCTCAACGGTGACATGAACCGGCAGATCCACCACGGGCAGCAGCACTGCCCTGATGGTGTCCACGGTGTCGGGCACCGTAGCTCCCCAGCGCAGCACCACATGGACGTTGGCGACGTCCTCGCGCAGCTGGACACCAATGACGCGCCGACCGGGCAGGTACGTCGCCACCTCGCCGAACATGCCGGCGTGCATGCGCGAGACGCCGGGCACCGTCGTCACGGCAGCGACGACGGTGTCGGCGACGCTGAGCTGCTCGGGCTCGCCCGTCCCCGGTGCGCGAGGCGCCGGGGACGGGCGATCGAAATCAGCGGTCACTGGACCCGGGACTGCTCGGCTGCGTCGTCGCCTTCATCCTCGGTGGGAAGGTGCACGTCGGTCACGGCGATGTTGACCTCGGTGACCTCCAACCCGGTCATCCGCTCGACCGCGGCGATAACGTTGCGCCGGATCGATGCGGCGAGATCGGCGATCGCGACGCCGTACTCGGCGACGAGGTCCACGTCGACGGCTGCCTGGCGCTCGCCGACCTCCACCGAGACACCTTGACCGTGGTTGGTGCGCGAACCGGGAATGCGCTCCCGGATCGCGCCGACCGCGCGGGAGGCGCCGCCGCCGAGGGCGAAGACACCGGAGACGTCGCGGGTGGCGACGCCTGCGATCTTCGCGACCACGGAGTCAGCGATGGACGTACGTCCTTGCTGGGTCACCAGGGCACTGGTCGTCGATGAAGTCGTCGCCGGGGTCTTCTCGCTGGTCTTGTCCGTCACTCGATCTGTCCTTTCTCAAAGCGGGGGCATGGTCCTGCTTACCGCACTTAGACGTGGTGGGCCACCCGAACGTCACCGGGGCCGGCGTTGTCGACCAGGGGGTGGAATGTGATCCCCGCCAGGCCACCCAGGATGGCACCGTTCCGGCTGGTTGCGAGCCGAGGCTCAGGTTCGGGACGTGGAGTCGGGGCCGTCGGCCTCGATCTGCTCCTTGCGGACCTCCTCGCTCACCTGCTGCTCACCGGTGACGGTCTCGGTGTCCATCCGGACGCGCTCGACCGGCACGGTCTCCTTGTCGACCACGGGCCGCTCCTCGTGCAGGGTCAGCTCGTGCTCCTCCTCGCTCATGGGAGCACCGGATGTGGCCTGGTCGCGGTTGGCGTCGGTGATCGGCTCGTGCTCGACCCGGACCTCTTCGCGGCTGACCGGGACGGTCTGGGTGACGTTCTCGGTCACGACGTACTTGCGCAGTCGTGCCCGTCCGGTCTCGCGTCGCTCGGTGCCGACCCTGACCTGCTCCTCCGAGCGGATCATCGCCTCGTCGGTGGTCGGACCGGAGGTGTCCTGACCGACCACACCTGCCTCGTCCGTACGGTCGGTCCGCTGGTCCACTTCGCCAGTGGGCAGTCCGGAGTCCGAGCCGGCCTCGGTGTACTCCAACCCGTAGTAGCGGTACAGCTCCGCTTCCTGGTCCTGGGTCAGGTGGCCTTCCTGGTCCTCGACGCGCGGCGCGCCCTTGACCTTGTCCTTGCCGTACGGCACCTGCAGGTCTTCGCCACGGGCGTTTGCCTGTGCCAGCGGGACGAAGGACTCGGCGGTACCGAACATGCCGGACTTGACCGTCACCCACTCCGGCTCGCCGGTCTGGTCGTCCAGGTACACCTGGCCGACGTTGCCAATCTTGCTGCCGTCGTCACCGACGACGTTGCCGCTGTTGTCGAGCAGTGTCCGAACCTGATCCGTGCTGATCATGCTGTCTCCTCTGGGTGATGGTTGGGGGTGGTCGTCACTGGATTGTGTTGTCAGAAGCGGCGGGCGCCGGTCGGGTCGTCGGAACGACCGTCACCACCGCCCTGGCTGTACGTCGGCTGGGCACTGGCCTGCGCCTGCTGCGCCTGCTCCTTGACGGACGGGGCGCTCCTGGCCGTCTCCTTGATCCTGGGCGCCTCTTCCTCGGCCTTGGACAGGTAGCCCTCCCACCGGTGCTGCATGGGCTTGATGAGCCCGCCGCCGGCGCCGATGACGATCACGCCGGACACGGTGGCCAGGATCGCGATGAGCACCGGCGTGGTGACGGTGGTGGCGACGCCGACCTGGTTCAGCGCGGCGATCACGCCCAGGAACAGGATGAACGCCGAGGCGATGGCGGCCAGGGCCTTCCCGTACGAGAGTCCGCCGAGAGTGCCGTCGATCAGGGTCTTGACGGCGGCGATCGCGGAGGCGACCACGATGATGATGATCGCCACGATCAGGCTGGGCAGGAACGTGATGACCTGGGTGATCAGGTCGCTGATCGGGTTGGACCCGAACACGCCGAAGGCCAACTGGAGCACGAACAGCAGAATCGTGTAGTAGACGAGCTTGCCGACGATGTCGCTGGCGTCGAACGCGGACTTGTCCAGCGCCTGCTTGACCCCACCGCGCTCGACGGCTTCGTCGAAGCCGACCTTCTCCAGGACTGCACCGATCGCCTTGGCGATCAGCTTCGCGATGACGATGCCGACGACCAGGATGATGAGGAAGAGCACGAGCTTGGGGACGAACTCCGCCACCGTACTCAAGCCGTTCTCCAGTGCGTCTGTCATACAGGTGCTCCATGGGGGTAGGTGGTGAGCAGGACACGGTCAGCTCCCACAGGCACTGCCTGTTGGCGCGCTTGCCTACCCCAGTTAGACGTGGCGACCTATCCGAACGTCACGCCATCACCACCAACTTTTTGCGACCGGACCGATGGTCGACGCCTGACCTGCATGGTCGCCGGCAGGGCGTTAGGTCACCACGGCACGCGTGCGGTGGCCGCCGTGACCGACGCAGTTCAGGTGCAGGGAGTTCAGGTGCAGGCCCTCGGCATCGACGGTGAGACAGTCCCGGCCGGTGAACGTGCCGACCGGGTGCTGGCACGCCGTGCCGCCCTCGGAGACCGCACCGCGTTCGCCGAGATCTTCGCCCGACACGCGGCGGCGCTGTACCGGCTCGCGGTCCGCATGCTGGACGGAGACCACCAGGCGGCCGAGGACGCCGTGCAGGAAGCGCTCACCAAGGCCTGGCTCCAGATCGACGGCTTCCGGGGTGACGCCTCGTTGCGTACGTGGCTCTTTCGCCTGACGGCCAACGAGTGCCACAACTCCCGCCGACGCCGACGGCCCATCCCCATCGACGACAACCTCATCACCGCCCTGACCCCGGACAGTGCTCCGTCGGCCGAGGACGCCATGGGGGGACGGTCCCTGGTGGAGGCACTGGACCTGGCGTTGCGCGAGCTGCCGTGGCGCCAGCGTGCTGTCTGGCTGCTACGGGAGGCAGAGGGCCTCAGCTACGACGAGATCGCGACCGCCCTGTCCACGACACCCACGGTGGTCAGGGGTCAGCTGCACCGGGCCCGCGCTACCTTGGCACTCAGAATGGCCCGATGGCGATGAGTTCGCAGCCAGAATCCACTCCCAGTGACCCGGTGAACGGCGACACGGGGACGCTGGATGCTGCCGTTCGGCAGCTGCGCCAGCACACCGACGAGCGCTGGGTCGAGATCGAGTCCGACGTCCTGGCCCGCCTGCTGACAGCCAGCCGCCCATCTCACCCGCTGAAGGCGCTGTCCACCACGGGCGCGTACGCCGTCAGCGAGCAGGTCCTCGTGTCCTACCTGTTGACGGCCCTGGACCGAGCACCGGACTGCGAGGTCAGCGCCATCCGAGTGCACGCCGACAAGGGCGTCTGCACCGCGGTCACGATCATCATCACGGCCCGGTACGGACGTTCGCTCCTCGACGTGTCCGACACCATCCGGATCGCGGCCGACGACATCATCGCCGCCGTTCTCGGCGGCGTCCGACCGCGGGTCACCGTGACCGACATGCACGTGCACGTGGACGACATCACCCGCGGCGACCCCAGGCGGGGGAAACCCTGAGCCGGACTCAGCATGCAGGGGCAGCCAGCATCAAGGAGGACGTCGGTGCAGCTTGTACACACGGTCGACTATCTGAAGTACGACCTCGGAGACGGCCACCCGACCCGTCCGGTCCGCGCGCAGAACCTGGTACGGCTGGTCCGAGAAGCCGGTCTGCTGACCGACCTGGTCGAGCCGGCCTCCGCGGCGTACGACGAGCTTCGACTCGTCCACAGCGCGAAGTACGTCGAGCAGGTCGTCGCCGGTTGGCACCCCGAGTGGGACGGGCACCGACCGTGGCTGCACGACCTGGCGGGTCTGATCGTCGGTGGCACGCTCGGCGCCGCGCGCCGCATCCGGGACGGGCAGGTACGACGGGTGTTCCATCCGATGGGCGCGAAGCACCACGCGCAGCGCGATACCGCCAGCGGCTTCTGCATCTACAACGACATGGCGGTCGCCGCCACGGTGCTCGCCGATGCGGGGATGAAGGTGCTCTACGTCGACTGGGACGCCCACCACGGAGACGGCGTGGAGTTCCTGCTGGAGGACCAGCCGCAGGTCTTGACCGCCAGCATCCACAACGGTTCGATCTTTCCCGGAACCGGCCAGCAGCACCGGCCCGAGGCGAATGCCTACAACTGGCCGCTCCCGAACGGGTCCGACGGGCCGGCGATGCTGAGCGCCCTGGACGAGGTGCTTGACCTCGGCGCAGCACTCGAGCCGGACATCGTCCTGCTCGCCGCCGGAGCCGACGGACACCGGTTGGATCCACTCGGAGGGTTGCGCTACGAGGTGGATGACTTCGCGCAGGCGGCGCGCCGGGTGTCCGACTTCTCCTACGAGCACTGTGCGGGGCGGCTACTTGCCGGAGGGGCCGGGGGCTATCTCGCCGACGACTGGACGCCGCGGGTGTGGTTCGAGGTCTTCAAGACCATGGCTGCCGCAGACGCGGGCCGATGAGAGGACCGACGTCGCCTGAAGTGATGCGCGGGGCCGCCTTCGGGATTCGAACCCGAGACCTACGCATTACGAGTGCGTTGCTCTGGCCAGCTGAGCTAAGGCGGCAGGACCCCACGAGATCACCCGCACGGCCGGCCGCTGAGTCTAGCCGCACACCTGAGGGCGCCTCCAACCGACTCAGGCAGCCGGCAACGGCGGGAGCCGGGTGGCGGCCTGCCAGATCGACGGCGCTCGTTGGTCGACCCTGGAGGGCGACGCCTGGGCCAGCCACGACCAGGACGAGATCGCCGAGTCGGTGCGGCGCGACGCCGTGCGCTACCGCCGGCCGCGCGAGATGCTCGGTGACCTGTGAGCAACCGCTCAGCACTCCAAGCCGTCGTCGGGCACCGTGCCGTCGAGGAAGAACGCATCGATCGCTGAGTCGACGCACGCGTTGTCGGCACCGAAGGACGTGTGCCCGTCACCGTCGCGCGAGACCAGCACGCCGGACTCGAGCTGCTCGGCCAGGGCCACCGACCACTCGTACGGCGTGGCCGGGTCGCGGGTCGTGCCGATGACGAGGATCGGTTCCGCTCCCTTCGCACGGATCTCGCGCGGCTCGTAGGACGACTCCACCGGCCAGTCCGCGCAGCTGATCTGGGACCAGGCGAACAGCCGGCCGAACGTCGGCGACGCCTCGGTGTAGGCAGGGATCGAGGCCTCGACCTCCTCGACGCTCGACGAGCTGGGGTCGTCCAGGCAGTTGACCGCGAGGATCGCCTCGGCGCTGTTGTCGGTGAAGGACCCGTCGTCCTCCCGGCTGAAGTAGAAGTCCGAGAGCCGCAGCAGCTCCGCACCGTCACCGGCAAAGGCCCGCTCCAGCGCCGGTGTGAGCACCGCCCAGTTGGCCTGGTTGTAGAGCATGCCCCCGATGCCGTAGAAGCCCAACGACTCGGTGAGCGGCCGCTCCGGGTCGCCGGTGGGCAGCGGTGCCGCGTCCAGCTGGTCGAGGAGGTCACCGACCCGCCGCGCCGCCTCGTCCCGCCCGGGCGGCAACGGGCAGTCGGGACTCAGCTGACAGTTCTCGACGTAGGCGTACAGCGCTGTCTGGAACCCGGCGGCCTGGGTCAGGTTCCTCTCCTGCGAGGACAGCGACGGGTCGGTGGCGCCGTCGAGCACCAGGCGACCGGCGTGCTCGGGGAAGAGCTCGGCGTACGCCGAGCCGATGCTGGTGCCGTAGGAGGCGCCGTAGTAGGTGAGCTGCTCGTCGCCGACGACGCCACGCAGCACGTCGAGGTCCCGGGCAACCTCGATCGTGGAGACGTGGGCCAGCAGATCGCCCGTGCTCGCGACGCAGCCCTGTCCGAACTCGTCCACGGCGTCCTGCACCTGTGCGATCTCCTCGGGCGTTTCCGGGTCGGCGTCGGCGGCGAGGAAGTCGCCGAGCTCGGCGTCGCCGAGGCAGTCGACGGGGTCGCTGCGACCCACTCCACGCGGGTCGAAGCCGACCACGTCGTAGGACCGGAGCACCTGGGGGCGCATCTGCGTCACGAAGGTGTCGGCGAACTCGACCCCGGAACCTCCGGGCCCGCCGGGGTTGACGAAGAGCGTTCCGACCGGCTCGCCGGTGGCCGGGATCCTCTTCAGCGCCAACGTCACCGTCTCGCCGGTGGGCTCGGCATAGTCCAGCGGCACCAGGGCCGAGCCGCACTCACCGCCGGTACAGTCCGTCCACTCGACCTCCTGCTCGTAGTAGTCGTCGAGGGCGGCAGCGTCGAGTGTCGGTGCGGACGTCTCGGGCGGGCCCGTTGTCTGCGTTGTCCCGGACTCCGCGGGCTCCTCGCGCAGGCTCCCGGCGTCGGAGCAGGCCGCCACGGTCAGCAAGGCGGCGACGCAGGCCGCCGCGGCCTGGTGGACCCGCAGCTGCGGTCGTACGGACATGGATTGTCCTCTCGGTCCCGGACTCGATGCGCTCAGCCTAGGTCGGACCCGGGTCGGCGCCTCGCCGGTCGTCCACAGAGACGCCGCCCGGGGGCCGGCGGGTCACAGCCGCAGTGAGAACATCAGCGACTCCAGCGCCAGCAGCGGTGCGGCGTTCGCGATGAGCGCTTCGCGGCAGGCCCCGATCGCCTCCATGCGGCGCAGCGTGCCTTCCGCGCCGCCACGGCGGGAGACCGCGACCACCTCGGCGCGCAGCTCCTCGTTGACCAGGTGGCCGGCGCTGCGGGTCTGCACCATCAGCACGTCACGGTAGAAGCCGAGCATCTCCAGCAGGGCACCGTCGATGCTGTCGGTGACGACGCGGCGGCGACGACGCTTCTGGTCCTCCTTGAGCTTGCTGACCGCGCCGAGGTAGCCGCGTGGCGGCCGGCGGCCCGCCGGGTCGACCCCCCAGACGTCGCCCAGGCCTCTCAGCTCGGCCTCGTCGAGCCGCTGCGACGCGGCTTCACCCTCCTCCACCGCGGCCTCGTGCAGGTTGGACGCGGCGTTCATGCACGAGCCGAGGTCGAGCAGCCGGGGCGGGATGGACACGATCTCGTGCCGCCGGTTGCGACTGGCCTCGTCGGTGGCCAGTCGCCGCGCCCGGCCGACGTGGCCGTACGACGTCCGCGCCGCGAAGGCGGCCATGCCCTCCGGGACACCGGAGCGCTCGACGAGCAGGCGGGTGATCGCCTCGACCGAGGGGGTACGCAACGACACCTGCCGGCAGCGCGACCTGACCGTGGGGTACTCGAGGTCCTCCAGGGACGGCGTGCACAGCATCCACACCGTGCGCGACGCCGGCTCCTCCAGGCTCTTGAGCAACGCGTTGGCCGCCTGCTCGTTGATCCGGTCCGCGTCCTCCAGCACGAGGACCTGCCAGCGACGGTTGCCGGGGATCAGGTACGACTTCGGGACGAGCTCGCGCATCTCCTTGACCGAGATGATGCTTCGATCGGTACGCACGAACGTGACGTCGGGGTGCGAGCCGGCCAGGACGGTCCGGCAGGCGTTGCACTCCCCGCAGCCGCCGCGTTCGCACTGCAGTGCGGCGGCGAAGGCGCGTGCGGCGTTGGAACGGCCGGACCCCGGGGGCCCGGTGAACAGCCAGGCGTGGGTCATGCCGCTGCCCGACCCACCGGCGAGCCGGTCCTGTGCGGCGAGGACGGCGCGTTGTAGCAGCCCGACGAGTGTCTCCTGACCGACCAGGTCGGCCCAGACCCCGGGCATCGCCGCGGCGTTCATGCCGGCCGCTTCGCCAGCAAGGCCTGCACGCGCGCCTGGATCCGGGTCGCCACGGCGTCGACGTCGCCGGCCGCGTCGAGGACCAGGTAGTGCGCCGGGTCGGCGGCCGCCAGGTCGAGGAACCCCTGGCGCACCCGGTCGTGGAATTCCAGGGGTTCGGCCTCCAGCCGGTCGCGGCGCTCGAAACGTCTTCTGCCGGTCCGCGGGTCGACGTCGAGCAGGACGGTGAGGTGCGGGCGCAGGTCGCGCGTCGCCCACCGGGCCACCGCCTCGAGCTCTTGCACGCACAGGCTGCGACCGGCGCCCTGGTAGGCCAGCGTGGAGTCGACGTAGCGGTCGGTGACCACCACCGCCCCCGCGGCCAGGGACGGTACGAGGACCGTGTCGACGTGCTCGGCCTTGTCGGCGGCGTAGATCAGCGCCTCGGTGCGCGGCGACAGGTCGCCGGTGGCGGGGTCGAGCACGATTCGGCGCAGGCTCGCGCCGATGCTGGTGCCGCCGGGTTCGCGGGTGAGCACGACGTCGTGACCGGCGCCGCCGAGCCAGTCGGCGAGCCGGTGGGCCTGGGTGGACTTGCCAGCCCCCTCGCCGCCCTCCAGGGCGAGGAAGAGCCCGTGCTCGGTGAACCAGCCGGGATGCCGACTCACGCGCTCGCTCCTTCGTCCGGGTGGTCGGGGTCCCGCCGTCGCATCTGCCGGTGGGCACTCACACCGACCACCACCGCCAGCAGGGCCGCGATCACGAAGGTCAGCTGGGCCCCACTGTAGGAGAGGCTGCCGACAGGGCCGAGCGGCACGTCCTGGCGACCCACCAGTCCGGCCACCAGCGGTGCCACCGCCAGCACCGCGGCGAGCACCAGGCGGATCGCGGACTGCACGAAGGCGAAGGTACGCCCGCGTACCGACTGCTCCACCTCCAGGCCGAGCAACGTGTAACCGGTGATCCAACCGACCCCCGCGCACGACCCCAGCGCCACTGCGAGCACAGCCGACACGAACAGGTGCGGCGACACTGCCACGCCGACCAGCGGGACCCCGGCGGCAGCGATGGACAGCCCGAACAACCGCTCACGCGGCACCCGGCGGTTGACCCTCGGGCCGAACCACATGCCAGCCGCGAGCCCGAGGAAGACCGCGCCGAACAGCACGCCGTACCCGGGGTCTCCGGCACCGAGGTCACTGACGTACACCCGGGCCAGCCCGATGACGACCCCGCCGGCGGCGAACGCGCCCACGATGCCGCCGACCAGGCCACGCACCAGCGGCGTGCGTGCGATGTAGCTCCACCCGGCCACGATGGACCCGAGCACGCTCTGGGAGTCACCGCCGGCGCCCGCGCCGGGCGGCAGGTCGCGCAGCGTCATGGCCAGCGCGGCGGCGACGGCCAGCAGGACCGCGTTGACCCACATCGCGAGGTCGGAGGGGGTGCCGTCGAACCACGACCAGGTGGCCTCCAGCGCCTCGGCCAGCGAGGACAGCCCGGTGAACAGCGCGGCCGCGGGCAGCGCCGCCCCGTAGCTGGTCACGAGGTTGAGCCGGTTGGCGTCCTCGAGCCGTTCGCGGGGGACCAGGTCCGGGATCAGCGCGTCCTTGGTCGGCAGCCACACCAGGTTGACCGCCTCGACCAGCAGGGTCGCCAACAGCAGCCACCACAGGGTGCCGACCAGCGGGATGGACGCGAACAGCACGGCCCGCAGGCCCAGGCCGGTGGCCAGCGTCGTGCGCCGGTCCATCCGGTCCGCGACGTACCCGCCGACCGGTCCAACCAGCAGCGCCGGCAGCAGCCGCACGAACAGCACGCCCGCGATGGCGACGTTGCGCTCGCCGTACCCGTCGCCGGCGAGTGCGTTCGCGTACGCAGTGACGGCGAGCAGGCCGAGCCAGTCGGCCAGGGATGCGCCGAGCAGGCACTGCCACAGCCGCGCGAACGAGCGGTACGCGAGCACCGCCCGGATGCTGCCGGACGACGTGGGTGGCACGGACAGGTCAGGCGGCACCTGCGCAGCGTAGTCACGCGGGCCGGGCGCAGGTGCTGGCATGTGGGCGAGACTGTGCGTACGGGAGCGATGGTGAACCCGAGCCGATCAGCCCCGAGGAGGAGCGCACTGTGCCGAGCATCGAGCGAAGCGTCCGGACCGACACGCCGCCCGGGTTGGTCTGGGACTACCTCAGCGACTTCACCACCACAGCCGAGTGGGACCCGAACGTCGTTCGCACGGTCCGGCTGTCCGGTGCCGGCGGTCCAGGGTCGCGGTACGAGACCACCGCGAACTTCTTCGGCCTGCGCACGACGCTGGTGTTCACGGTGGTCCACGACGACCCGCCGCACGTGTTGCGCCTGGAGGGCGAGGGCGCGAACCTGCGTGTCACCGACACCATCGAGCTGAGCAGGAGCGGTTCCGGGACGCAGGTGTCGTACCGCTCCGAGCTGCGCGTGCGTGGCCTGCCGGGGCTCGCCGAGCCGCTGCTGGACCTGCCCCTGGTGAGCCTGCCGTTCAAGAAGCTCGGCGACGACGCCGAGCGGGGGTTGCGCGCCGCGCTGGACCGGCTGCCGGCTCCGGTGCCGGACCTGCCGCACGGCGTCGGCGACCTGCACGTGGCCACCGTGGTGCTCGACGTGCAGGACATGACACGGGCGGTCGCCTTCTGGTGCGCGGCGCTGGGGTACCGACCGCGGGAGTACGAGCCGGACCCCGACTTCATGATGCTCGACGACCCGCGCGACCGGCACGTGACGATCTCGCTGCAGCGTACCTCGCGGCCACCGAGCGAGCCGGTACGCCTGCACCTCGATCTCTACACGCGCGAGCAGCAGGCGCACGTGGACCGCCTGGTGGCCCTGGGTGCGATGCGGGTGGAGGACTGGCCGTACCCGGCGGACCCCGACTTCGTGGTGCTGCGCGACCCCGACGGCAACGAGTTCTGCGTGATCGACAAGTCGTGAGCCGGGAGGATGCCTGCCATGCACGACTCGCCCGAACGGCTGGCCGCGACCGTCCTCGTCGACGGCCGCGGCTGGATCCTGCTGCAGGAGCGCGACGAGCACGCCCCCAGGTCACCCAACCAGTGGGGACTCGTCGGTGGCCATGCCGATCCCGGGGAGGACTTCGAGGCCGCAGTGCACCGCGAGCTGGCCGAGGAGACCGGGCTGCGGTGCCCCGGGCTCAGGCTGTGGTTCGCCGGCGAGATCCGTCGCAGCGACCGTACGGCGGCTGACCACTACCAGGTCTGGGTGGCCCGCACGGACGCGACCGACGACGACATCGTGCTCGGCGAAGGCCGCCGGATCGTGTTCGCCGACCCGGCCCGTCTCGGCGAGCTGGATCTGGGCGACTCCGCGTCGTACCTGCTGCCGCGCTTCCTCGCCTCCCCGACGTACGCGGCTCTGACCGCCGACCAGTTCGGCGAGCACCAGCGACCGTGGCAGGAGTACCGCGCAACGCCGTGGGCCCGGCTGCGCTACGCCCTGGTCGCGCAGACCCTGCGGCGACGGTTGGCCGGCGCCGGTCGCCGGCGGGTTCTCGACGTGGGGGGCGGGGACGCGGCTGACTCGCTCCCGCTGGCCGTCGCGGGGCACGACGTGACGGTGCTCGACACGTCGCCCGCCATGCTCGCCGCGGCCTGCGCCGCGGCCGCCGACGCCGGCGTACCCCTGCGCGTGGTCCAGGGGTCGCTGGCCGACCTGGAACCGACCGGGGCGTACGACGTGGTGCTCTGCCACTTCCTGTTGCAGTACCGCGACGACACGGTGGCCGACGTCGCACGCCTCGCGGGTGCCCTGCGTCCGGGCGGGCTGATCTCGCTCATCGCCCCCAACCCCGATGGCGCGGTGCTCGCGACCATGGTGCGCGACGGCCCGCAGACCGCGCTGGAACGCATCGGCGCCGGCTCGTCACGCACACAGGTCTTCGACACCGAGGTACGCGACATCGGCATCGACGAGGCACGGGCGGCACTGCGCGCCGCCGGCTGCACGCCGGTCGCGCTGTTGGGAGGCCGCATCGTCAACGACCTGGTGGCCGACAACCGGGCCAAGCACGACCCGGCCTGGTATGAGGACCTGCTGCGCCTCGAGCTCGCCCTGCACGACCTGGAGCCGTTCAACCGCATCGGCGTCTACTGGCATCTGCTGGCCAGCCGTGACTGACGGCACGGCGCGGGTCACAGGCCCGCACAGCGTGGGTCACACCCCACTTTCCTCCCCCAGTGGTCGCTCGGCGCCCGAAATGCGGCATTCGCGCGACCCGTGCGGGAGTCAAGGCGTTGGTAGACGCCTTCGCTACGGTGAAGACAGGATCTCGGGGACCACCCCCTGCGGAGGAACCGTTTGAGCGAGCTCGATGGACAACGACGCGCCGAGCAGCAGGTGCAGGCGACCACGCGGGTGAGCGTCACCGACGACGGCGCGGCGGTGCTCGCCCGGGTCGACGACCTCGCACACGTCTACCGGGCCGCGTTCTGCGCACCCGGCTCCGCCGAGCCGGCGAGCACCGTGGAGCGCTTTCGCGAGCAGCAGCTGCCCGCACACACGCAGCGCGCCGGCTTCCGGTGCGCACTGGCCGATCGTCGCGGGCTGTTGACCGGGTTCGCCTACGGCTACACCGGGGAGCAGGGCCAGTGGTGGACCGACCATGTCGCAGCGCGGGTGCCGGCGCCGGTGCGCCAGGAGTGGCTCGGCGGGCACTTCGAGCTCGTCGAGCTCGCCGTGGACCCGACCCACCAGCGCCGCGGCCTCGGTGAGGACCTCATGACCAGGCTGCTCGCGGGACTCCCGCACGCGCGTGCACTGCTGACGACCTACCGGGACGACCGACCTGCCACCAGGCTGTACCGCCGCCTCGGGTGGCGGCTGATCGCCGAGCACGCCCTCGAGGGCAGCGACCTGTACGGCGTCGAGCTGCACTGAGCCTTGCCCCGGCGAGTGGCGCAGTTCCGTCGCGCAGTGGCGCGAACCCGGGGTCTCGCCGCGGTTCCGACCCCTGAACTGCGCCACTCGATGCAGCGGCCGAGGGCGGGGGGCGGGGCGGTGCCCGATAAGGCGCGGACGGGTCCCCGATAAGGCGCGGTCGGCTACTTTGCGGTGGGCTTCTTCGCCGCCGTCTTCTTCGCCGCCGTCTTCCTAGGCTTCGCCTTCCTCGCCGGCGCCTTTGCCTTGGGCGCCGGGCCCTTGGCCCGCTTGTCGGCCAGCAGCTCCGCGGCGCGCTCGATCGTCATCGACTCCGGGGTGTCGTCCTTGCGCAGCGTCGCGTTGAACTCGCCGTCGGTCACGTACGCCCCGAAGCGACCGTCCTTGACCACGACCGGCTGCCCCGAGACCGGGTCGTTGCCCAGCTCCTTCAACGGTGCGGCGGCCGCGCGCTTGCCGCGCTGCTTGGGCTGCGCGTAGATCTTCTGCGCCTCCTCCAGCGTGATGCTCAGCAGCTGCTCCTCGCTGTCGATCGAACGCGAGTCGGTGCCCTTCTTGAGGTACGGGCCGTAGCGTCCGTTCTGTGCGGTGATCTCCGCACCGGACTCCGGGTCGACGCCCACCACCCGCGGCAGCCACAACAGCTGCACGGCCTGTTCCAGCGTGAGCGCGTCCAGCGCCATCGTCTTGAACAGCGAGGACGTCCGCGGCTTCTCCTTCTTGCCGGCGTCCTGCGGCAGCAGCTCGGTGACGTACGGTCCGTAGCGGCCGTTCTTGGCGACGATCGTGCGGCCGGTGTCCGGGTGCACCCCGAGCTCGATCTCCTCACCCGCCGGGTTGGCCAGCAGCTCGCGCGCCACGTCCTGCGTCAGCTCGTCCGGCGGCAGATCCTCCGGCACGTTGGCCCGGGTGCCCGACGGGTCCTCGACGTAGGGTCCGTACCGCCCGACCCGCAGGGCGATGCCGTCGCCGCCCTCGATCGGGAACGTCGACAGACCCCGGGCGTCGATCTCGCCGAGCTCGGACACCAGCGGCTTGAGCCCGGTGTCCTCGTCGGAGGAGGAGCCGAAGTAGAAGCCGGCCAGCACGTCCTGGCGTGCGGTGCGGCCGCCGGCGACGTCGTCGAGGATGCTTTCCAGCCGTGCGGTGAAGCTGTAGTCGACGAGCCGGTTGAAGTGGTCCTCCAACAGGCGCACGACGGAGAACGCGAGCCACGCGGGGACCAGTGCGGTCCCCTTCTTGTAGACGTAGCCGCGGTTCTGGATGGTGCGCAGGATCGACTCGTACGTCGAGGGCCGGCCGATCTCCCGCTCCTCCAGCTCGCGGATCAGCGTGGCCTCGGTGTAACGGGCCGGCGGCCGGGTCTCGTGCCCAGCCGACTCCAGCGCGGCCACCGCGACAGCGTCCCCGCGGCTGAGGTCGGGCAGCTGGGTCTGCTGGTCGTCGCGGTCGCCGTCGGGGTCGTCGCGGCCCTCCACGTACGCCTTCAGGAAGCCGTAGAACGTGATGACGCGGCCGGACGCGGAGAACTCGCAGTTCTCTCCCGACGTCGCCTGCGACCCGACCCGCATCGAGACGCTGCGACCCTGCGCGTCGCGCATCTGTGAGGCGACGGTCCGCATCCAGATCAGCTCGTACAGCCTGAACTCGTCGCCGTTCAGACCGGACTCGGCCGGAGTGCGAAACGAGTCGCCCGACGGCCGGATGGCCTCGTGGGCCTCCTGCGCGTTCTTGACCTTGCTCGCGTACGTCCGCGGGGAGTCCGGCAGGTAGTCGGCCCCGTACAGCTCGCGTACCTGGTTGCGGGCCGCGGTGATCGCGGTGCCGGTCAGCGTCGAGGAGTCGGTACGCATGTAGGTGATGTGACCGTTCTCGTACAGCCGCTGGGCCACCTGCATCGTTCGCGAGGCGGTGAAGCCGAGCTTGCGCGAGGCCTCCTGCTGCAGCGTGGTCGTGCGGAACGGTGCGTACGGCTTGCGGGTGTACGGCTTGGCCTCGACCGAGCGGACCTCGAAGGCCTGGTCGCGCAGCGCACCTGCGAGGGCAGCGGCGCGCTGTCCGTCGAGGTGGACGACGTCGGGGCCCTTGAGGGCACCGAGGGACGTGAAGTCGCGACCAGCCGCGACCCGCACGCCGTCGACGGTGGCCAGCTTGGCCGGGAACTGTCGCGGATCCTTGCCAGAGCCGGCGTCGAAGGACGCCTCGAGGTCCCAGTACGCTGCGGTGCGGAACGCGATCCGCTCGCGCTCACGCTCGACCACCAGGCGGGTGGCCACCGACTGCACCCGACCGGCCGACAGGCCGGACATGACCTTCTTCCACAGCACCGGCGAGACCTCGTACCCGTAGAGCCGGTCGAGGATGCGCCGGGTCTCCTGCGCGTCGACGAGGTCCTGGTCGATCTGGCGGGGGTTCTGGATCGCCTCGCGGATGGCCTGCGCAGTGATCTCGTGGAACACCATGCGGTGTACCGGGACCGTGGGCTTGAGCACGTCGAACAGGTGCCACGCGATGGCCTCGCCCTCGCGGTCCTCGTCGGTCGCGAGGTAGAGCTGGTCGGCGTCCTTGAGCAGCTTCTTCAGCTTGGCCATCTGCGACTTCTTGTCGCTGGGTACCACGTAGACGGGCTCGAAACCCGCGTCCACGTTGACGCCGAGGCGGCCCCAGGACTCGCCCTTGAACTGTGCCGGGATCTCCGAGGCGTTGTGCGGCAGGTCGCGCACGTGACCGAAGGACGAGTCCACGACGTACCCGTCCCCCAGGTAGCCGGCGATGGTGCGCGCCTTGCTGGGCGACTCCACGATCACCAGGCTGCGCCCGGTCGGTTCCTTGCCTGCTGCCACGTTGGTGTGCCGCCCCCTGCCTGCTGGTCGCCGGTCGTTCCGGCGCCGGTCCTCACTGTCTCGTGATCCGCCAGACACGGTAGCCGCAGCCGTCAAGTCCGCGACCGGCCCACCTCCTCGAAGAGGTGGTAGCGCGACCGGCCGGCAGACTTCGCGGAGTACAGCGCGGCGTCGGCGTCCCGGAGCGCGGCGTGGGCGTCGAGAGGGTCGCGCACCACCCGCAGGCCGATGCTGACCCCGGGCACCCGCTGCGTTCCGCCCAGCACCACCGGCTGCTGCATCGCCTGCTGGATGCGCGACACCAGCTCGACGGCCTGGGCGACTCCGTGGATCTCCTCCATCACCACCACGAACTCGTCGCCACCGAGCCGGCCGACCATGTCGGTGGGGCGCAGCGCCGAGCGAAGGCGCAGGGCGACGGCGCACAGCAGCTGGTCACCGGCCTCATGACCCAGCTCGTCGTTGACTGCCTTGAGGTGGTCGACGTCGGCGAACGCGACGGCGACGTCCGTCCCGAGTCCTCGCTGACGCTCCAGCGCACCGGCGAGCCGCTGCAGGATCAGCGACCGGTTGGCGATGCCGGTGAGCGAGTCGTACGACGCTCGGCGCTCGAGCACCGCGTGCGCCCGCACCAGCTCGGACACGTCGACGAAGCTGGTCAGCACGCCGCCGGCGTCCAGCGGGACCGCGACCACCGTGAGCCAGATGATGTTCCGGCCGGGTGCCAGCAGGCCCACGACACCTTCGGATCGCTCCAGGCAGGCACGTGCCCGAACAGACGGGAAGTCCGAGGTCCCCAGCGGCCGTCCCGTACGGTCCATGGCGCTCCAGCCGTCCGGCCCGGCCGCCTCGACCGTCCGGCCGACCAGGAACTCACAGCCTCCGCCGACCAGGCGGCGCGCGGCGGCGTTGACGGCGACGATCCGAGCATCCTGGTCCTGCTCGACCAAGCCCTCCTGGAGTGTCATCGCGCCCGTCCTCCTGCCGACGGCGATCCTCCGGGCACACCGTGCGCCCACCGCCTCGAGGCGGAGCCATCAGCGCTCAGGAGGCCGGCCGGAGACGGTTGATACGCGAGCGCGTGACTCTCGCGGGTTGGAGACCCCTACAGCGGGCAGAACGCGATGTTGTCGCGGTACTCGCCCGCGAACCGGGCCCCGTCGCTGCCGACCCACAGCCCGTCCGGGGTGGCGTAGAGGACCTTGCCGCCGACGGCGCGGGTCTTGCCCGGGTTCCACGGCAGCGCCAGGCCGGTGCTCGGGTCGATCGCGCCGATACCCTCCCGGGAGACCGCGCCCGGACCGGCGTTGTCGCGACCGAACGGGTTGTCGAGCCAGCGCTGGTGGCCCTGCACGTAGACGGCTGCCCCGGTCGCCACCACCGAGTGCAGCGTGTCGCCCCCGGTGTAGTTGATCCAGGTGGGCTGCACCGGAGCGGTCACCGAGGTCTCGAAGCGGGCCGTCGCGTCGCACAGATCACGACCCACACCACCGCTCAGCGGGACGTACCCGCTGGACGCGAACACGAAGTAGCTGCCGTCCGGGGAGAAGTCCACACCCCGAAGGTACTGAGGGATCTTGGTCGTCCCGCACATGTTGTCCAGGGGCTGGTAGTACCAGGGGTTCACCGTTGCCGATGTCGGCCCCAACGTGAGCATGAACGCGCGCCGGCGCGCCTGGCCGCCGACCGAGGTGAAGTTGCCGATGGCGACCAGCCGGTCGCCGCCCGGGTTGACGGCGAAGCGGTAGACGTCGGTGGCCCCCGCGTTGGAGGCCACCGTGCCCGTGATCGACAGGTTCACGTACCCGGTGTCGGCCCCCGTGCCGGGATCGACCGCCGCCAGCTTCTTCGGGAAGGTCCCGCCGATGAGCAACCGGCCGTCGACCAGGTGCATGTCGGTGACCTTCCCCCCGGGGAGCCGAGCGTTGAAGGCGGTGTCGACGGCGCCGGTCGAGGCGTCGAGCTTGACGACGCCGCGGCGGACGACCCCGTTCACGGTCTTGAAGGCCCCGGCCACGTACAGCGACGACCCGCTGGACCGGATGGCCCAGACCGGTCCGTCGATCGACGGGGCGAACGACGTCATCGCACCCGTGCCGGCGTTGAACGACATCAGGTTGTCGCGCGTGTACGCGACGGTCTCCTGCGCGTCGGTGACCCGGTGGAAGCTGCCACCCGCGTACATCGTGCTGCCGACCTGGGCGAAGGCGTGAATTGCGGTCTTGCCCACCACGGCGTCGTCCTGGACGTTCGGCGTCACGTTGACCGGGTCGTCGCTGACGACGGCCGCGTGCGGCGTGCCGGCGGACGCCGGGGCCACGAGCGCCACCACGATCGCGAGCAACCCAACGACTATCCGAGCAATTCTGGCCATGATGATGACTTTCGGGAGGTCAACGTCGTCTCGCCGCTGCTGCGATGATGGACCACGTTAGGACGCGCAACCGGTGCTCGTGCAGGTATACGTCACGATCTGGTAACGCTCTGCGGCAGTGCTCACCAGACCGGACGGGTGGTGTTACTCACGGTCACCGGAAGGGGAGACTGCGGCGTCACCAGGGCTCAGAGGCGGGTACCCTCCGCCACCAACTAAGCCACCCGAGGCAGGGGCGTGCCAGCCGGATCAGCGTGGCCAGCGGCGAGCCGTCACCGGTCACGCGGAGCGCCGAGCTCACGCACCCTCGTGCAGTCCGAACTCCGCCCGCTGCGTTCGGGGCACCAGGCCGGCGTACTCGGGGTGCTTGCGGATCCACGCGGAGACGTACGGGCAGAACGGCAGCACCTCGAGTCCACGTGCCCGGGCGTCGTCGAGCACGGTCTGGGTGAGCTGCCCGGCGAGCCCTCGACCGCTGTGCGCCGGGACCGTCTCGGCGTGCAACAGGGCGATCCGGGCGTCCTCCAGCTGGTACTCGACGAAGCCGACCCGCTCGCCGTCGACCTCGATGACGTAGCGGTGCTCGGACGGCTCGTCATGCACGGTCGCGGCCATGGGGTTCCTCTCGGACGGACGACGGGTGACGCTCCGACGATGCCAGACGACGCCATGAACGGCAGGCTCGGGCAGGATTCACCTCATGCCGCGCATCTTCCTGCACATCGGGGCTACCAAGACGGGCACGACGTACGTGCAGAACCTGCTCTTTGACAACCGCGACGAGCTCGCCTCGAGAGGAGTCCTCTACCCCGGGCACTACGGCGAAGCGCACTACGAAGCCGTCCAGGACCTGCGGGGCATCTCGATCGGTGGTCGGGGGGACACGTCGGTCCGCGGCCGCTGGCGACGCCTGGTCGAACAGTCCGTGCGGTGGAGTGGCGAGGCGGTCGTGATCTCGCACGAGCTGCTCGGCGGGAGCTCCGACGCGGCCGCCGCGCGGGCGGTCGACTCCTTCGAGGGTGCGCAGCTGCATGTGGTGCTCACCGCGCGCGACCTCGGACGACAGGTTCCGGCGATGTGGCAGGAGTACGTCAAGAACCACGGCACCGTCCCGTTCGACGCCTACGTCCGACGGATCGCCCGTGAGCCGCGCCGCAGCCGCGTCGCCCAGCTGTTCTGGCGACAGCAGCATGTCGCCGAGATCGCCGAGCGTTGGTGTCGACACGTGCCGGCCGAGCGCTTCCATCTCGTCACGGTGCCGCCGCCCGGAGCCGCACCGGACCTGCTGTGGCAGCGGGTCACCTCGGTCGTGGGCATCGACCCGACCGGCATCGGCGCCGAGCGCGCTCGCAGCAACACCTCCTTGTCGTACGCGCAAGCGGAGTTGCTGCGACGGATCAACCAGTCGCTGGGCGATCAGCTGGACTGGTCGGCGTACGAACGCACGGTCAAGCACCGGTTCGCCGAGTGCCTGCTCGCGACCGGCGGCGGCGACCCGCGACCGAGCGTCTCGATGGAGCAGCGGCCGTGGTTCGAGCAGCGGCACCGCGACATCGTCTCGTCACTGCGAGCGCTCGGCGTCGACGTGGTCGGCGACCTCGGCGACCTCGAGCCCCGCTTCGGCGGTGCGGCGGGCGACGACGGCCCGGAGCTCGAGGACGTCGTTGCCGCTGCCGCCGCGTCGCTGGCGGAGCTGCTGCGCCAGCAGGCCGAACGGGTCGCCGGTGGGCGCGGGACGCAGCTGGCGGCCAAGGCGCGACGCAACGGGGTCGTGCGGGCGCTCCCGGACGGCGTCCAGGAATGGCTGAAGCGGCGCGTCGACCGCTGAGGTTGCGTCCTGCCCCGTCACGCCGTGGCGGGCATGTCCTCCTCGATGGCGACCGGTCGCCGCTTCGAGACGTATACCGCGACCGCGATCGAGCCGGCAGCCACGAACGCGATCAGCACCCGGAGCGGCGTGCTGGCGTCGTCGCCGAAGGTCAGCCCCACGATGGCCGGCGCGATCAGCAACGCGACCAGGTTCATCACCTTCAGCAGCGGGTTGATCGCCGGGCCGGCGGTGTCCTTGAACGGGTCGCCGACGGTGTCACCGATGATCGTGGCTTCGTGAGCAGGCGATCCCTTGCCGCCGTGGTTGCCGTCCTCTATCAGCTTCTTGGCGTTGTCCCAGGCGCCACCGGAGTTGGCGAGGAACACGGCCATCAGCGTGCCGGTACCGATCGCGCCGGCGAGGAACGAGCCGAGCGCGCCGACCCCGAGCCCGAAGCCGATCGCCACCGGCGCCATGATCGCCAGCAGACCGGGAGTCGCGAGCTCCCGCAACGAGTCTCGCGTGCAGATGTCGACGACCTTGCCGTACTCGGGACGGCCCGTCCCCTCCATGATGCCGGGAATGTCGCGAAACTGGCGACGCACCTCAAAGACCACGGCTCCAGCCGCGCGGCCGACGGCGCTGATCGCGAGGCCGGAGAACAGGAACACCACGGCGGCGCCGAGCAGCAGCCCGACCAGGTTGGACGGGTCGGCGATGTTGAGGACACCGGACAGTCCGAGCTGCTGGTTGACCGAGAGGTCGGCCGCGCCGTCGCCTGCTGAGCCGAAGGCGTCCTGCGCGGCGCCGGTGATGGCGTCGGTGTAGGAGCCGAACAGCGCAGTCGCGGCGAGCACGGCCGTGGCGATCGCGATGCCCTTGGTGATCGCCTTGGTCGTGTTGCCGACTGCGTCGAGCTCGGTCAGGATCGCTGCGCCCTTCTCGTCGATGTCGCCGGACATCTCCGCGATGCCCTGCGCGTTGTCGCTGACCGGGCCGAAGGTGTCCATCGCGACGATCACGCCCACCGTGGTGAGCAGGCCGCAGCCGGCGAGCGCGACGGCGAACAGCGAGATCAGCACCGATCCGCTCCCCAGCAGGAACGCACCGTAGACCGCGGCTCCGATGACGATCGCGGTGTAGACGGCCGACTCGAAGCCGACCGACAGGCCGGACAGGATGACGGTCGCGGCGCCCGTACGGGAGGTCTTGCCCACGTCCTTAACCGGCCGGAACTCGGTGCCGGTGAAGTAGCCGGTGAGCGCCAGGATCGCCGCGGCGAGCACGATGCCGATGAGCACCGCGACGGCCGCGATCAGCGCCGGGTTGCCGTCGAAGTCCCCGACGCCGGTGAAGCTGGCGAAGACACTGCCCGAGGCCTCGGTGCCGCCGCCCGACAGCTCGGCGTAGTCGGTCGGCAGGTACGCGAACGCCGCGACGACGCAGACCACTGCGGAGACGGCGGCGGAGATGTAGAAGGAGCGGTTGATGGTCTGCAGGCCGCCCTCGCCGGGGCGCGGCGTCGTGATGTAGACACCGAGGATCGCGGTCAGGGCGCCGATGGCGGGCACGATGAGCGGGAAGACAAGACCCTCGGCGCCGAAGGCTGCGCTGCCGAGGATCAGCGCCGCGACCAGAGTCACCGCGTAGGACTCGAACAGGTCCGCGGCCATGCCGGCGCAGTCACCGACGTTGTCGCCCACGTTGTCAGCGATGGTCGCCGCGTTGCGCGGGTCGTCCTCGGGGATGTTCTTCTCGACCTTGCCGACGAGGTCTGCGCCGACGTCGGCGGCCTTGGTGAAGATGCCGCCGCCGACCCGCATGAACATGGCGAGCAGCGCTGCGCCGAAGCCGAAGCCCTCGAGCACCGCCGGGGCGTCGCCCTGGTAGAGCAGGACCACCACGGACGCTCCGAGCAGGCCGAGCCCCACCGTGGCCATGCCGACGAACGCGCCGGTACGGAAGGCCACCGTCATCGCGGGATCGCGGCCCTCGTTGCGCGCGGCCGCTGCGACCCGGACGTTCGCCTTGACCGCCAGCGCCATGCCGAACCAGCCGATGGCGGCGGAGAAGCTCGCGCCGATCACGAAGAACAGCGACCGCCCGATGCGGATGCCGGCGTCACCGGGGAGCACGAACAGCAGCAGGAAGGCGAGGCCGGCGAAGACCGCCAGCGTCTTGAACTGTCGCGTGAGGTACGCGTACGCCCCTTCTTCCACCGCCTTGCCGATGGCCTTCATGTTCTCGGTGCCCTCATCGGCTGCAAGCACTTCCTGTCGGAACTTCGCGCCCATCACCAACGCCACGACGGCGATGAGGGCCACGATTACGACGAAAGTGAGGTTGCCACCGGACAAGGAAACCGCCGCTCCTGATGCAGCGACAGACATCCGTCCTCCTCCACGAGGCCCTACGCGGGCCCGGTCATTGATGTGCGACGGGACACACTATGACCTACCGGGGCAGTGGCGGCGTGCCGTGGGTGGCCACCCGTGGTTCGTCATCAGGCTGCGATGTGCCACGCCATCGTCACCGACGTGCCGGCCGGGCCGGTCTGGACGGTGAGGTCGTCGGCCAGCCCGCTGATCAGGCCGATCGCCTCCGGCAGCACGGAGTCGTCGTCGAAGAGGTCGTCGAACCAGCTCGTGCGCGAAGAGTCGTCCGGACCCGTACCACCGGGGTCACCGGCCGAGCGGCGCAGCAGGTCCGCCGCCTGCATCCCGCTCGCGGCTGGCAGCGGCTGGCAGTCGCGAACGGTGACGACCAAGCCCCGGCCGCCGCTGATCTCCACGGTCAGCGGCGCGTCGAGGGCAGTCGAGCGGTGTGCAGCCACAGCCCGGTTGCATGCCTCGCTGATCGCGAGGCGGATGTCGTCGATGGATTCGTCCTGGATGCCGTTCAGGCGGGCCAGTGCCACCCCGACGAGGCGCACGAAGCGGACGAGACCGGACTGCGGCGGGATGGCAAGGGTGACCGTCCGGTCCGATGCCGGCGGTCGGTCCACGGACGATCGGATGTCCGGCACGAAGCCTCAGCTGCCGGCGACGGCGGCATCGACGGAGTCACGGATCGAGAAGACCTTCGTGAGTCCGGTGATGCGGAAGATCTTGAGCAGTCGCTCCTGCGTGCAGACCACGGCGAGCGACCCGTCATGGGCACGCACCCGCTTCAGGCCGCCGACCATGACACCAAGCCCGGTGGAGTCGAGGAACTCCACCCTCTCGACGTCGATGACGAGGTGGTAGTGACCGTCGTTGACGAGATCGATCAGCGCTTCCCGCAGCTTCGGGGCGGTGTAGACATCGATCTCGCCGGTGATCTGCACGACGGTGTGCTCGCCCTGGGTGCGCGTCTCCAACGACAGGTCCACGGCTGTCCTCTCGTGGTCAGGGTGCGGCAGGCCGGCACGGTCGGTGCTGCCCTGCAAGGGCGTCTCCGATTCGCATGACTCGCGCATTCAACCACGCGTCGGGTCACCGCGGGACCCCTCGGCGACTCGGTCTGGAAGGGCCGGTCCGAAGCTCAGGCGGGACGAGGGCGTTTGGGACGAGCCACACGGCCGGCACTGCGAGGAAGCCGCCCAGTAGGTATCGCTGCATCCGCAGCCAGGTTGGCCGGGTTCGGCGGACGATCTTCGGGTTGAGCTTCAGACGCCCTTGCCGCCATGCACCGTCAGGTGGGTCTGATCGGCCATGCCCGCGATCAACGGTCTCGCCTCCTGGATCAGCGCCCGGATGTCCTCGGGTTCGAGGGAGGCGTCATGAGCGGCCTGGCTCGTCCAGATCTCCGAGACGTAGACAGCATCGGACCCCTCCGACGTGCTGACGATGTACTGGATGCAGTCGGGATTGCGCTCGAGCAGTTCTGACGCCCGGAGCAGGTAGCCGACGAGGTCCTCGCGCTTTCCAGTAGCAGCGGTGAAGTTGCCGAAGAGTCCGTAGCTCATACACCACTGTAGGTGCGCTTGCTACGGCAACGCACACGCTGCCCTCCATGGCCTCGCGTGGGACGGGCACGTTCATCGTCACGGGCGGGATGCCGGCACCCGTAGCGGCCTATACCAGCCTCTCGCTCGGAAAGGCAGGAGTACGGGCGCTCACACAGATGCTGGACGAGTACTACGGCCCTGCGGGATTTCACGTCGCGACCGTCACGGTCTACGGCGGCGTCGCTCCGGGCACCGCGTTCGACCCCCGACGACATCGCCGAGCACTACTGGCGGCTCTGCCGCCAGCCGCGCAACGTTGACTACCACCAGCGGCCTCGGTTCTCCCTCATCGCCCCTCTCGCCTGCATTTCAGGTGACCCGCGTCAAACTGACTGCCATGCCCACCGATCCGGTCCAGGTGCTGACCCGGCTGGCGGCGCGGGCCGACCGCGCCGGTCGACTCGTGCACCTGGAACAACTGCCCGATCGCGCCGCGAGGCACGTGGACTGGCCGGCGTGGGCGCACCCCGACCTGGTGGCCGCGCTGGTCGCGTCCGGTGTGGTGCGCCCGTGGAGCCACCAGGTCGTCGCTGCGGAGCATGCCCGGGCCGGACGCCACGTGGTGCTTGCCACCGGTACGGCCTCGGGCAAGTCCCTGGCGTACCTGCTGCCGTCGTTGACCGGCCTGGCCGAGACGGGCGAACCGGCGCGGCGCCGCGACCTCCGGCCGAGCGTGCTCTACCTTTCACCGACCAAGGCGCTGGCTCGTGACCAGCTCGGCCGCGTCGCGGACCTGGTGTCCCTGGCCGGGCTATCGGGGGTACGCGCAGCCGCCGTCGACGGTGACAACTCGATGGAGGAGCGTGCCTGGGCACGCGAGCACGCGAGCTTCGTGCTCGCCAACCCCGACATCTGCCACCGCACGCTGCTCCCCGGCCACGAACGCTGGGCACGCTTCTGGCGCGGGCTGACCTACGTGGTCGTGGACGAGTGCCATCACTACCGGGGGGTGTTCGGGTCGCACGTGGCCCAGGTGCTGCGCCGGCTGCGCCGGATCGCCGCCCACCACGGCGCGTACCCGACGTTCGTGCTCGCCTCGGCCACCGTCTCGGAGCCGGAACGCACGGCGAGCCGCCTCACCGGCCTGCCGGTGGTCCCGGTGGTCGACGACGGGTCGCCGCGTCGGGGGGCTCAGGTCGCCCTGTGGGAACCGCCGCTGACCGACGGCGGGGGTGAGAACGGCGCGCCGACCCGCCGTCCCGCCTCGGTCGAGACCGCGGACCTGCTGACCGACCTGGTTGTCGCCGGCGTGCGCACCGTCGCCTTCGTCCGCTCGCGCAGAGCCGCCGAGACCATCGCGCTGGGCGCGCAGCGGCGACTCGCCGAGGTGGAACCCGGCCTCGCCCGCCGGGTCGACGCCTACCGCGGCGGCTACCTGCCGGAGGAGCGGCGCGCGATCGAGCAGGCACTCGGTTGTGGGGAGCTGCTCGGGCTCGCCTCGACCAACGCCCTCGAGCTCGGCATCGACGTCGCCGGGCTCGACGTCGTGCTCACCACGGGATATCCGGGGACCCGGGCGGCACTGTGGCAGCAGTTCGGTAGGGCCGGCCGCTCCGGGCAGTCGTCGCTCGGGGTGCTGATCGCGCGCGACGACCCGCTGGACAGCTATCTCATCGCCCATCCCGAGGCACTGCTGGGAGCGCCGGTGGAGGCGACGGTCATCGACCCGGACAACCCGTACGTGCTCGGCCCGCACCTGGCGGCGGCCGCGGCGGAGCTGCCGCTGCGTGAGCAGGATCTCGCTCTGTTCGGTCCGCTGGCACCCGTGGGCGTCGAGGCCATGGTCGGTGCCGGACTGCTGCGCAGGCGCCCGAACGGGTGGTTCTGGACCAGGCGGGAACGCGCCGGGGACCTCGCCGACATCCGCTCGAGCGGCGGCCGGCCGGTACAGATCGTGGTCGAGGGCAGCGGACGGCTGCTCGGCACCGTGGACGCGAGCGCAGCGCACGCGACCGTCCACACCGCAGCGGTGTACCTGCACCACGGCGACACCTACGTGGTGCAGGACTTCGACCCAGAGGGCTCAGCGGCGCTCGTCCGACGCGCCGACCCGGACTGGACGACGACCGCCCGTACCGTGACGGAGATCCGGGTCGTCGACGCGGAGGTCACCGAGTCGTGGGGACGCGCCGACCTGTGCTTCGGCACCGTGTCGGTGACCGACCAGGTGGTGGGATACCTGCGCCGGCGGCTCGGCTCCGGCGAGGTGCTCGGCGAGGAGCCGCTGGACCTGCCTGCGCGTGTCCTGCACACCAAGGCGGTGTGGTGGACGTTGGACGGCTCGCAGCTGAGCGACAGCGGCGTTGCGACCGCTGACCTGCCCGGAGCCGCGCACGCCGCCGAGCACGCAGCCATCGGTCTGCTCCCATTGTTCGCGACGTGCGACCGCTGGGACATCGGCGGTGTCTCGACCGCCCTGCACCCCGACACCGGGCGGCTGTCGGTGTTCGTGCACGACGGTCACCCCGGGGGTGCCGGCTTCGCCGAGCGAGGCTTCCGTACCGCTGCGGCCTGGTTGCGGGCCACCGCGCAAGCCATCGCAGCCTGTGCCTGCGAGGCCGGTTGCCCGTCGTGCGTGCAGTCGCCCAAGTGCGGCAATCAGAACCATCCCCTGGACAAGCCTGGGGCGCTGGCGTTGCTGGACGTACTACTCGCAGGCGCACCCCGCAAGGACGCCGCGGACGCCGGCTGATCGCGGCCGATCCCGATGCCGGCCGGGCCGGCGCGCGCTGCCCCGGTCAGCTCCCAGGTCCGTCCCAACAGCTGCCCGGTGGTCACGATGGCGGTGACCTCGACCGTGCGGTCGGCGACGACACAGGAGGCCAACACCGCGTCGTTCGCAGCCGTGACACGAGCCGCGGCTGCACATCCGTCACTCCCGTCGCGGACGGCGACCGCCCCGGCGAGAGCACCGAGGTCGGCGGCGGTCTCCGCGCGGTGTCGCGCCCCGACCAAGGTCACGATCGCGACCCCCACCACGGTGACGACGAGCACCACACCGAGCAGACCGACCGCGACGACGGTGGCGACGCCCCTCTCGTCCCGGCTGCCGCAGCGTCGCAGGGCCCGGGGCTCACCCATCCGGTACCTCCAAGGCCGACGTGGCCGAGGAATCGAGGGTCACGGCCGGGAGCAGGTCGAGCAGGGGCAGTCCTGGCTCGACCCGCGCCGACACGTGAACGGTCACGGTATTCGCACCGGGCGAGACCTGCCCGGTGGTGCCGTCCGGACCGGTCTGCTCGATCGCCGCCTCGACCACCGCCGGCGGTTCGCCCCGGCCGGCAAGCCGAGCCCCCTCGCGCGCAGCGTCGATCAACCGCACCTGGGCAGCACCGACGGCGACGATCCATCCGCAGACCACGGCGACCAGCAGCAGCATCGGGATGACGAGGGCCGCCTCCGCGGTCACCATGCCGCTCTCACGCCGTGAGTGACCCAGGACAGCGGCCATCACCACAGGCCGCCGAGAATCTGTGGACGCCGCTCGAGAAGGAAGAACATCAGGTCGCTGAACATGGCGGGCACGATCAACAGGATCGTGGCTCCGGCTGCTGCGGCAGCGACCGTGCCGACGGCGTATTCCGAGGTGACCATGCCGGCCTCGCGCGCCGGGCGGCTCCGTGAACGGGTCATGGGTCTCTCCTGTCGGATGACGGGCGGTTGAGACGAGCAGGGGTGGGGGGCAGGGGTGGGGGGCAAGGGTGGGGGGCAAGGGTGGGGGCAGGGGTGCGGTGCTCTGCGAGGCGGGGCTGTGGGGCGCGGTGCGGGCCGCTGCGGTCGAGCCGAGGCGTCCCCCGGGCCCGACCGACACCTCAGAACGGCAGCAGTCCCGTGATCTTGTCGAGCGTCGAGGTGATGAAGTTGTTGAACCAGTCGGTCTGCGTGAGGGCGATGAGCGCCCCCGCGACGCCGCAGGAGCCGACCGTGCCCACGGCATACTCCGAGGTGACCATCCCGGCCTCGCGGCGCCGGTTGCGCATGGCGAACATGTGAATCTCCTTGCTGTCGGCACTCGGTGAGTGCGGTGTGTGTGTCGCCCTCACTGTTGATGCGAATAGGCGCCCCTGGTGGCGGTGAGGGCCCTTCTGGGGACAACCACGCCTCCCCTCACCAGTGCATCGAGCCGATGGCGCCGACGATGGTCGGGACGACCCCGATCAGGAAGAACGCCGGCAGGAAGCAGGCGCCCAACGGCGCCGACGCACGAACCCCCACTTTGCGTGCGTCGGCGTCGGCGACGGCACGGCGGTCACGACGGAGGTCCTCGGCACAGCGCGACAGCGTGCCCGTGATCGACGACCCGGTGCGCGCGGACCGCGACAATGCCCGCCCCAGCGGTGCGAGGGTGTCGTGTGCTGCCAGGTCCGACCAGACCGTCCTGGCGTCGGCCCCCAGTTCGAGGCGGGCGCACACCGGCCGCAGGTCCTCGGCGATCGGTCCGGCGACGGACGCACAGACGACGGCCAGGGCCTGGCTCGGGGCACGTCCGGCGGACACGCACGCGACCAGCAGGTCCACGGTGAGCGGCAGGTCCGCCACGATCCTGGCGCGTCGCCGCACATCGGAGGCGGCAGACGTGTGTCGCAGCAGCGTCGCGACAGCACCACCGGCGACCACGCTGACGCCGAGACCGGCGAGCCCGCCCACGACCGCGTTGACGGTGAGGATGGTGACAGCTGCCGACACCCAGGGGGCAGTCCACCACCTGCGGGTAGGCGGCGACCGGCCATGGGACGGTCGGCCACCGCAGGACCGACTGCGAGCGCTCGGCTTGGCATCTCGTAGCGAGGCGGTCGCAACGCCTGCGGTCCCGTCCCTCGAAGGTGGGAGATCCAGGCTGTGCAGTCGAGGACCAGGGGTGGGCGAGACCCACAGGTAGGCCGCGAGGGCGGCGAGCACGACGGTCGTCATCGCTCAGATCTCCGCGCGGTCGGCGATCCGCTCCACCCAGAACAGTCCGCCGACGGCCAGTGCACTGCCCAGCGCCAGGCACAGTGCCCCTGGCAAGGACGCGACGAGCACACCGACCGGATCGGCGCCGATGCTCATCCCCAGGCCGAGGCCGAACACCGGCAGCACGGCCAGCATCCGCGCGGTGGCTCGCGGCGCCGCGAGTGACGCGGCGACCTCTCGGCGGACGTCCTGGTCATCGCGGAGCGCGGCCGCGATCCGGTCCAACACGGTGGCCAGCCCCGCACCAGAACGCACCGCGACCTCCCAGCCGGCTGCGACCGCGGCCAGCGGTTCTCCCCCGGGACGGTGGGCGAGCTCGCGCAGCACCGCTGGCACATCGGCGCCGAGGTCGGCCGCGTCGCGCACCGCACGCAGCTCGGGCCATTCCTGGGCGACCGTGGCCAGGGCAGCAGGGGGTGGGGCGCCGGACTGCAGCTCCGCGGTCAACGCGTCGCACATGGCCACTACGCGGCTGCGTCGTACCTGACGCTCACCGCGCGCACGGCCACGCCGCAACAGTGCCGACGCGGCCCAACCGACGCCCACCGCCGTGACGCCGAGGACGGCCAGGTGCGGCCGTCCTGCGGACTGGTGCACTGCGACCGCAACGCCGGCACCGACGAGAGCCGATGACGCCAGCCGCGTCAGCGGGAATCCGCCGCCGGGCCCACCCGGTCGCGGAGTCCCGGTGCCACGATCGGTACCGGGCACACCGGCTCGAGCGTCGACGGTCCGGCCCGGTAAGCCCAGGAACCGCTGGCCCAATCGCCGCTCGACGACATCGTGCCCGGCCCCGGGCACCAGGACCGCGGCGAGCGCAGCCGCGAGCGCACAGGCCGCTAGCAGCATCACGAGGGGTCTGTGAGGATCTGCTCGAGGCAACGTGCACCAGGACCGGTCGTCGGGGCTCCGTCGGCTGCGAAGACCACCGCGTGCTCCGCCCGTACGATGCCGTCCGGGCCGGGGCCCAGGACCGCGATCTCCCGGACGTGTCGAGCTCCTCGGTGGGGTCTGACGATGTGCACCACGACCTTCACCGCGGAGGCGAGCTGGCTGTGCAGCGCCTCCCGGGACAGGCCGGCCGCCACCCCGAGCGCCTCGAGCCGGGCAGGGACGTCCGTCGCGGAGTTCGCATGCACCGTGCCGCATCCACCTTCGTGGCCGGTGTTCAAAGCCGCCAGCAGATCCACGACCTCGGCACCGCGAACCTCGCCGACGACCAGACGGTCCGGCCGCATGCGTAGCGCCTGGCGCACGAGGTCCCGGACGCTCACCTCGCCCGCCCCCTCGATGTTGGCCGGTCGCCCCTCCAGGCCGACAACATGCGGATGCTCCGGACGCAGCTCGCTGGCGTCCTCCACGACGACGAGTCGCTCACGGGGGTCCACCAGGCTCAGCAGCGTGGCCAGCAGGGTTGTCTTTCCGCCACCGGTGCCTCCCGTCACCAGGAACGGGGCGCGACTGCTGACGAGGTCACGCAGCAGCTCGGCTCCGAGCTGCGTGATCGTGCCGACCTCGACGAGGTCGGCCAGCGTGAAGGTGCACCGGGCCGGCACCCGCAGAGAGATCGCCGTGCCCGGCCTTGCCAGTGGGGACAGCACCGCGTGAAACCGGGTGCCGTTGTGCAGCCGGAGGTCGACGTACGGACTGGCGTCGTCGAGCCGGCGGCCGCCGGCAGCGGCCAAGCGCTGGGCCAGCCGCCGGACGGCCTCGTCGTCTGCGAACCGGACACTGCTCGGCTCGAGACCAGACCCGCGATCGACGAAAACGGCGTGGGGGCCGTTGACGACCACGTCGGTCACCCCGGGCTCGTGGAGCAGGGCGTCGAGTGGCCCGGCCCCCACGGCGTCTCGCCGCAACGTGTCGACGATGTCGAGCACCGCCCCGTCGCCCAGGATGCGACCCTCTGCGCGCAACGCGGCGGCGACCCGCGTGGGCGTCGGATCGGAGCCGTCGACGGCCAGGCTGCGCCGCAACCGTTCGAGCAGGACCGGGCTGACCGTCGCACCCTGCCTGGTCAGGACGCTCATGCCGCACGGCCTGCGCTCTGCAGGACGTCGAGCACCTGGCCGCAGCAGACCGACAGCTCGCCATGTCGCCGTCGCAGTGGTCCGAGTCCCTCCTCGAGTGCGTCGGTGATGCCTCGCTCGGGCCGCATGTGCGCCCACAGCTCGAGGTCGAGCGAGGCTTCGATCTGGTGCGCGTCGAGGCCGGAACCGCCGCCGGTGCGCACCACCAGTCCGAGTCGCGGGGCCACGTCGCGCAGCGCGGACAGCACCCGAGAGGCGGCCGCGACCGCACGGACCTGGGCCGGTACGACCAACAGCGTCGCGGTCGTGCGGATCACGGCTTCCTCCGCTGCCGCGTCGAGCCGTCGTGGCAGGTCGATGACCACCAGGTCGTGACCACGCTGACCCGCCGAGACCACCGACCGCATCGACTCCGACGGGATGCTCAGCAGGTCACCTCGGTCCCAGGACAGGACCGCCAGCTCCCGCGGCCGAGGCAGGGCCTCCCGCAGCGTCGGCGCGGCCAGGCGCCCGGTGGCAGCCGCCAGATCGGGCCACCGAAGTCCGGCCACGTGCTCGGTGCCCATCGCGAGCTCGATCCCGCCGCCGAGGGGATCGGCGTCGATGAGCAGCGTGGTGAGGTCGCGACCGGCCCCGGTCAGGCCGAGCCCGGCCGCGAAGCTGGTGGAGCCGCTGCCGCCGCAGCCGCCGACGACGCCGACCGTCACCGCAGGTCGACCGGCGCCGTCGACGCAGTCGCCGAAGAGGTCGATCAGCGTCGCCTGCTGCCCGGGCAGCGCGAGCACGTCCACGGCGCCGACCCCCACCGCATGGGCCCACACCGCAGCGTCGGCCGCACGCGGACATGCCACCACCACGCCCCCACGTCGGGGCAGTCGCACGTCGGCCACCAGTGACACCACGTCGGACCCGATGACCACGGCCGCAGCTGTGGACCAGGCTCGGCGAGCCGACGCCACGTCGCGTGCGACCTCCGGCGTGGTTCCTGCGGCAGC
>JALZKQ010000026.1 GCA_030859165.1 Actinomycetota bacterium | reverse complement strand
GGTGTCCACGTCGCGGCGCAGGCGCGGTGCGTCCAGGTCGATCGGCTCCGCGCCGGCACGTACGTGGCGGGCGAACGAGCCGACGCCGAAAGTCGTGCACAGCGTCGTCCCGGCCGGCAACGTCAGGGCCACCGTGCCGAAGCCCTCGGCGTCGGCGAGGACGCCAGGTCGAGCCGCCGGCGCGGCCGCCGCGAGGTTCTCCAGGTCGCTCGCACGCAGGCACGGCAGGTCCGCCTGCACCACCAGGATCGCGCCGTACGGCGACTCGTCGCGGGCCCGGTCCGCCCCGCGGGCCACCGCAGCGTCGAGGTCATCGGCGTCGGGCAGCTGCGTCACGCGCGGCTGCGCCCAGGCGCCGACGCCCTCGCCGCCGACGACGATCACCTGACTCACGTCGCCCACCGCGAGCGCAGCTTCGACGACATCCGCCGCGAAGGCAGCCGCCAGCGACATCCGCCACCGACCGACGTCCGGCGCGAGCCTGCGCTTGGCCTGCTCGAGCCCCTTGACCGGGAGCACGACGGTCCATCCGGTTCCCTGGTCCACCGTCCCACCGTAGGCGACGGTGTGGCCGTAGGCTCACGTCCGCATCGTCGAGCTGCGGGAGAGGACCAGGCGTGCACGGACGTGACTTCCCCCGGGCCATGCGATTGATCGTTCGGCTCCTGCGTCCGTGGTGCATGCTCCTCACCAAGCGCGACTGGCGCGGAGCCGAGCACTTCCCCGACGGCGGTTTCGTCCTGGCCGCCAACCACGTGTCGCACACCGACCCCCTACTGCTCAGCCACTACCTCGTCGACCATGGCGTACCGCCTCGCTTCCTGGCCAAGGCCTCGGTGTTCGAGGTGCCCTTGGGCGGACGGCTGGTGGCGGCCAGCGGCCAGATCCCGGTCTACCGAGACACCGCCGATGCGGGCAGCGCCCTGTCCGCGGCCGTCGACTCCATCGCCGCCGGAGTCGTCGTCGTGATCTACCCGGAGGGCACGCTCACCCGCGATCCGCACCTGTGGCCGATGGCCGGTCGCACGGGTGCCGCGAGGGTCGCGCTGATGACCGGATGTCCCGTGGTTCCCGTGGCCCAGTGGGGCCCGCACGAGCTGCTGCGCCCGTACACCAGGCGGCTCCGGCTGTTCCCCCGACGCACCATCCACGTGCACGCAGGGCCGCCGGTGGATCTCGAGGACCTGCGGGGCCGCGAGATCGACACGCAGGTTCTCGCGGAGGCGACCGAGCGGATCCTGGCCGCGATCACCGCACAGCTGGCCATGATCCGCGGACAGACCCCACCGGCCGTACGCCACGATCCACGAACGGCCGAGGCATCGGCGCCCGACGAGCGGGACGACGCGGGGGCCGCCTGATGCCGCGGATCGCCGTGATGGGGGCGGGTTCCTGGGGGACCGCGTTCTCCCTCGTCCTCGCCGACGCCGGTCACGACGTACGGATCTGGGGCCGCCGTGAGTCGGTGTGCGAGGGGATCAACGCGGCCCGCCAGAACACCGAGTACATGCCCGGCGTGAGACTGCCCGCGGCCATCGAGGCCAGCCACGACGAGACCTGGGTGCTCGAGGGCGCCGCGGCGGTCGTTCTGGCGGTCCCGTCGCAGACGCTGCGGGCGAACCTCGAGCAGTGGACGCCGGCGCTGCCGCACGCGGTGCCGCTGGTCAGCCTGATGAAGGGAGTCGAGCTCGGCACCCACCAGCGGATGAGCGAGGTCATCAGCGAGGTGAGCGGCGCCGGCCCCGCCCACGTCGCCGTGGTCAGCGGGCCCAACCTCGCGCGCGAGATCGCCGAGCGCCAGCCGGCCGCGAGCGTCGTGGCCTGCACCGACGAAGACGTGGCCACGCAGCTGCAGCGGTGGTGCCACACGCCGGCGTTCCGTCCGTACACCGTGACCGACGTGGTCGGCTGCGAGCTGGGCGGCACCACCAAGAACGTCATTGCGCTGGCGGTGGGCATGGCGGCGGGTCTGGGGTTCGGCGACAACACGACGGCGACGGTCATCACCCGAGGTCTGGCCGAGACGGCGCGGCTCGCCCACGCCATGGGTGCCGACCCGTTGACGCTGGCCGGACTGGCCGGCCTCGGTGACCTCGTGGCCACCTGTTCGTCACCGCTGTCGCGCAACCGTTCGTTCGGTCAGAAGCTCGGCTCGGGGATGAGCGTCGAGGAGGTGACGGCCTCGACGCGCCAGGTCGCCGAGGGCGTGCAGTCGTGCCAGTCGATCGCCGAGCTCGCCTCCGCGCACGGGGTCGACATGCCGATCGTCGAGCACGTCGCCGCATTGATCCGCGGCGAGCTCGAGCCCCGCGAGATGCTTACCTCGCTGGTGGCACGCTCCGCCAAGGCCGAGCGAGCCTGACGCTGGCATCGGTTTACCAGGGGACCATGGTAATTCGCACCGCCCATGGGTTGCCTCCCATGGTCAGTGAGGTTTACCAGGGGACCCTGGTAAACCGCAGCGCCCGGACTCACGGGGTGGGCAACGAGGCCAGTGCGGAGGCCAGGTCGGCCCAGAGATCTTCGACGTCCTCGATGCCCACCGAGAGCCGGATGAGCGCGTCGGGGACGGACTCGGGCTCGCCCTTCCAGCGTCGGCGGCGTTCGAGCAGGGACTCCACGCCGCCCAGGCTGGTCGCATGCACCCACAACGAGGTGGAGCGGGTCAGCAGGTCGGCCGCCAACGCACCTGCGGCGACCTCGATCGCGAGCATGGCGCCCCAGCCGGGATAGCGCACGCGAGACACCGCCGGGTGGCCGTTCAGGCGGACCGCGAGCTCGGCAGCGTTGGCCTGCGCCCGCTCCAGCCGGACATGCAGCGTTCGCACCCCTCGCGCGGCCAGCCAGGACTCCAGCACGCCGGGTACCGCGCCGCGGCTGCGCCGGTGCTCGTCCAGCGCGGCGAACGTCGCGTCGTCCCGGGTCACTAGGGCGCCGAGCAGGGCGTCGGAGTGCCCCGCGAGGTACTTGGTCGCCGAGTGCAACACCACGTCGGCACCCCGGTCGAGGGGCTGCTGCAGCAGCGGTGTCGCGAACGTGTTGTCCACCACGACGCGTGCACCGGCATCCTTCGCACCGGCGCCGATGGCGGCCAGGTCTGCGACCTCCAGCATCGGGTTGGTCGGCGACTCCAGCCACACCAGGGCGGCGTCCGCGCAGGCCCCGACGACCGCTTCGGTGTCGGTGATGTCGACGGTGTGCACGCGCAGCAGGCCTCTGCGTTCCCGGTCCCCGAGCTGGTGCAGGACGCCCTGGTACGCATGCACCGGCACCACCACGGTCTCCCCGACCGCCACGAGGTCCAGCACCGCCGTCGCCGCGGCCATCCCCGAGGAGTACGTCAGCGCGCGTCCACCCTCGAGGCTGCCGAGCACCTCCTCGAACGCCGTCCAGGTCGGATTCCCGTAGCGGCCGTACTCCACGTCACCGCCGGCCACGTACGTGGCGGCCGGCACCAGCGGCGTGTTCAACGCGGCGTCGGGCTGATGGGTGGGCCGTCCCAGCGAGACCGCCCGGCTCGCGGGGGCAAGGGGACGGCGCTCGGGCGCGGGCTGCACGTCAGCACTCATAGCCTCATCCTCGCCGACGAGCCGAGTCGCGCGCCGAGCGGGCGGCAGCCGACCGATAGGGTCGCGGGCGATGACCTCCCAGCAGCAGCAGCCTCGTGCCGAAGGCGCCGATCCCGACGGCAGGATCCGGGTAGCCGTCGTCTTCGGCGGCCGCTCCAGCGAGCATGGTGTCTCCTGCCTGACCGCCGGCGAGGTGATCAAGGCGATCGACCCCGAGCGCTACGACGTGGTGCCGGTCGGCATCACGCACGACGGCCGGTGGGTCCTGGAGTCCGGCGACCCCGCCCGGTTCGCGATCGCCGACCGGACCCTGCCCAGCGTGGACGCCGCGGGCGCGCAGCTCGTGCTCGCCAACGACCCGCAACGTCGCGACCTGACCGTGCACCCGCCGGGCGAGGTGCCGCGCACCCTGGGTCGGGTGGACGTGGTGATGCCGTTGCTGCACGGCCCCTGGGGTGAGGACGGCACCATCCAGGGCCTGCTCGAGCTCGCCGGCGTCCGGTACGTCGGTGCCGGGGTGCTCGCGAGTGCCGTCGGCATGGACAAGCACCACATGAAGGTCGCCTTCGCCGCCGTCGGCCTGCCGATGCTGCCGTACGTCGTGGTGCCGCGACGGCGGTGGGAGACCGACCCCGCGGGTGTGCGACGGTCGGTGCAGTCCCTGGACCTGCCGGTGTTCGTCAAGCCCGCGCGGGCCGGCTCCAGCGTCGGGATCAGTCGCGTGGACGACCTCGACGACCTTGCCGCCGCGGTCGAGCTGGCCCGCGAGAGCGATCCCAAGGTGCTGGTCGAGGCGGCTGCAGTCGGAGCGCGCGAGATAGAGCTCGGCGTCCTGGACTCCGTGGACGGTTCCGGCGCCGAGGTGAGCCAGCCGGGGGAGATCGTCCTCGACACCGCTGCTGGGCACACCTGGTACGACTTCGAGGCCAAGTACGTCGACGGCGGCGGCACCGCCACGGTCCCTGCCGACCTGCCCCCCGGCGTCGTCGCCCTGCTGCGTGCCCAGGCCCGGCTGGCCTTCGACGCGATCGACGGGGAGGGGCTGGCCCGGGTGGACTTCTTCCTGCTGCCCGACGGGCGCGCGGTCATCAACGAGATCAACACGATGCCGGGTTTCACCCCGACGTCGATGTTCCCCGCTCTGTGGGCCGCGCAGGGCCTCGACTACCCGACGCTCGTCGATCGGCTGCTGCAAAGCGCGCTGAACCGGCCCCTCGGCCTGCGTTGAGCGGCGAGGGCGGCGCGCGAGGTACGAGTGGGCGAGCCCGAGCGCGGCATCACACGCACGGCTGCTCGACCGGGACGGTGTCATCGACCGTGTCGGCGATGGCAGTCAGCGGCCCGACCTCGGGCGCGTAGGCCGCAGGCACGACCACCTCGACGGGGGTGGCCCGCCCGACGGTGGTGAACCGGAAACCGTCGGGGAGCTGCTCGGGGTACCACCCCACGCCGTCGACCACCTGGCACTCCGATGCGGGCCCGAGGCCCTCGGCGCCGGTGGCGCCGCAGCGCAGGGTGATGGCCGGGTCGCCCCACGCCACGCCGCTGCCGGCCGGTGCCACGTCACGCCGGCTCTGCCCGGCCAGCTCCTGGGGCAGGTCGGCGAGCAGGTCGCGGCACATCGCCGCGGCCGCCGGGCCGAGGTCCACCGGCTCGAGGTCGACGGCCCCGCTGCACCCGGTCAGGAGGACGCAGAGCACCAGGGTGCGAGTTCGGCCGCTCGCAGACTCAGCTCGGGAGCTCGCCCCCGAGTGGCGCAGTTCTGGGCGTACGGGCGTCGAAGCGGACCGGTTTCGCGCCACTCGGTGTACGGAGGAGCTCGCGGCTCAGATGTGGACGACGGGGCAGGTCAGCGTCCGGGTGATCCCGTTGATGTTCTGGACCCGCGCGACCACCAGCTGGCCCAGCTCGTCCACGTTGCCCGCCTCGGCGCGCACGATCACGTCGTAGGGACCGGTCACGTCCTCGGCCAGGGTGACGCCACTGACGTCGGCGATCTCGCGAGCGACGTCGGCGGCCTTGCCGACCTCGGTCTGGATCAGGATGTAGGCCTGTACCACCATGGGTCGGCTCCCACTCTCGTCGGCGTTCGGGTACGGATCGCGGCTCACGCTACAGGTTGCCGAAACATCCCCGGCACCGGCGGGTACGGCAGGCGTACGAGCGCGACCCCGCCCGCAAGGGGCAGCCGGAGCGCCGCCCGGCGCTGCGGCAGGATGGGGCCATGTCCTCGCCATCCTCCATGACCCTGTCCGAGCTCGGTGAGTTCGCGCTCATCGACGCCGTCCGGTCGGCCTTCGCGAGCAACGCCGACGTCCTGGTGGGTTCGGGTGACGATGCCGCCCTGCTGGCCACCACCGGGTCGGTGCTGGTCACCACGGACCTGATGGTCGACGGCCGGCACTTTCGTCGGGACTGGAGCTCGGCCACCGATGTGGGGCACAAGGTGGCCGCCGCGAACCTGGCAGACATCGCCGCTATGGGCGGAGTCGCGACCGCCCTGGTCGTCGGGCTCGCGGCACCGGGGGACACGCCGGTGTCCTGGGTCCAGGAGCTGAGCCACGGGATCGCCGCGGAGGTCGCCGAGGTGGGTGCCAGCGTGGTCGGCGGAGACATGTGCGAGTCCGACACCCTGTTGCTGAGTGTGACTGCGCTCGGCCGGGTCGACGGTGCTCCGGTGCTCCGCTCGGGGGCGCGGGCAGGGGACGTCGTGGCCGTGGCCGGTCGACTCGGCTGGGCCGCGGCCGGGCTCGCCGTTCTGGGCCGTGGTTTCCGTTCCCCACGGGTGGTCGTGGAGGCTCACCGACGCCCGAACCCGCCGTACGCCGCGGGGCCGCAGGCGCAACTGGCGGGGGCGACGGCGCTGATCGACGTCAGTGACGGGCTGCTGGCCGACCTCGGTCACGTGGCTCGTGCCAGCGGCGTGGCCATCGACGTCGACACCAGCTGCTTCGAGCTTGCTGAGCCCCTGCTCGCCGTCGGTTCGGCGCTCGGCGTCGACCCGTTGGACTTCTGCCTGTGCGGCGGTGACGACCACGCGCTGGTCGCGACCTTCCCTGCCGGCGTCGCGCTACCGCAGGGATGGTGGCGCATCGGAGTCGCCGGCCCCGGCGAGGAGGTCACCGTCGACGGGGCGAAGCGCGAAGGCAGCACCGGGCACCGCCACTTCGCCTGAGCGAGAGCGAGCGAGCACGCGGCTGCACGAGCCGGAGCGGGCGACCGCACTGCACCCTGATAGACATCTAGTTGAACCTTCCATCGAGGAAATGCCACGGCCCACACCCAGGAGGCATCAATGACCGACACCAGCGGCACCAACGTCGCGATCATCTACTACAGCTCGACCGGCAACCTGCACGCCCTGGCCACCGTCATCTCCGAGGCCGCCGAAGCAACGGGCGCCGACGTACGGCTGCGCAAGGTCGCCGAGCTGGCTCCCCCGGAGGCCATCGAGGACAACGAGCAGTGGGCCGCCCACGCCGCGGCGACGGCGGACCTTCCGGTCGCGGAAGGCTCGGACCTCGAGTGGGCCGACGTCGTGTTGTTCGGGACCCCGACCCGGTTCGGGAACGTCTCCAGCCAGCTCCAGCAGTTCATGGACGCACAGGGTGGGCTCTGGGCAGAGGGCAAGCTCGCCGACAAGGTCTATGCCGGCTTCACCTCGTCACAGACCGAGCACGGCGGCCAGGAGTCCACGCTGCTGGCGCTGTTCCACGCGATCCACCACTGGGGAGGGCTGGTCGTGTCACCCGGCTACACCGACCCGTCCAAGTTCGTGGACGGCAATCCGTACGGCGTCGGTCACGTGTCGGGAGCAGACAACACCGATGCCATCGGCGACACCGAGCGGACGGCTGCCGAGCACCTGGCCACCCGGGCGGTCCGGATCGGCACGGCGCTCAAGGTGGGGCTGGCGAGCTGAGCGCCACCACCACAGACATGGACGACGGGCCGGCCACCGTGAGGTGACCGGCCCGTCGTGACGCTTGACGGCTCAGCGCGTGACCTTGCCCGCCTTGAGACAGGAGGTGCACACGTTGAGGCGCTTGGGCGTGCTGTTCACGACGGCACGCACGCGCTGGATGTTGGGGTTGAAGCGCCGCTTCGTCCGCTTGCGCGACCACGGCACGTTGTTGCCGAAACCGGGTCTCTTTGCACAGATGTCGCAGACCGCAGCCACCGTGGACACTCCTTCAGCGGATCGAGGGCTCGTGGCGCCCCGGAACCGGGCGCGAGAGGCCGCCTGAAATGAGGTGGCGGCAACCTGGAAAGATTATCCGATGCGGGCCGCCCGAGGCGAATCGGCGCTCCGGGGCTGCGACTAGTCTGACGCGCGCACGACACCGCCACGCCGCCCGTACGTCGGCGACCCGGCCGCCGAGGGAGCCTGATGCCGCAGCCGCTGAGCCCGGAGCTGTTCCTGCGCTGGTGCCGGTCCTGCCTGTCTGCGCTCGGGCATGCCCGCGAGGAGATCGACGCGCTCAACGTCTACCCGGTGCCCGACAACGACACCGGGACCAACCTCTTCCTCACCTTCGAGGCCGCCGTCGCCGCGCTCGAGCGCGACGACACCGGCTCGGACCTGGGAGCCGGTGCCCGGGCGTTCGTCGACGGCGCGCTGCGTGGGGCACGCGGCAACTCCGGGGTCATCATGTCGCAGCTGCTACGGGCCTGCGTGCTGCCCGTCACCGCCGCCGCCGTCCGGGCCGAACCGCCGGGGACCGTCGGGGCATCGGTGCTGGCAGACGCACTGAGCGCAGCGAGCGCCGCCGCCTACGCCGCGGTTGGCCACCCGGTCGAGGGCACGATCCTGTCC
>JALZKQ010000088.1 GCA_030859165.1 Actinomycetota bacterium | reverse complement strand
GCGTACGGGTCTCGGAACCGTGCGCCGGTCGTCCGGTCAGCCGAGCTGCGGCGGGTCCGGTGCCCCACTGCTGCCGGAGCCGCTGGTGAAGAAGGAGATCGTGCCGTCGTCCTCCAGCACGGCGAGCTCGATGTCGGCGATGCGGCGGATCCCCTGCTCCCGGGCCGCCTCCATCAGGTCGTCGAGGCTGAGCCGTTGGTTCTTCATCGCCGCTGGCAGCGGGTCGCCGTTGCGCACGACGACCAGCGGGTCGCGTGGATGACCGGACGGGCACCGGGGGAACGCCAGCCGATCCACGACAGCGCGACCGTGAGCAGTGCGAAGACGCCGACCGCGAGGACGGCGGCGGTCACCGAGGAGTCCTGCTGGGTGATCGCCTGCTGGACCAGGTCGCCCATCGTCACGTACAGCAGCAGCTGGAAGGTGCTCAGCTCACCCAGCGTCGAGCGCCCCACCGCCCCGGTCACCGCCCACAGGAAAAATGACGACGACGGCTCGGATCACGATCTCCATCGGCCACCTCGATGCGCACGCCGGGTCATGGCAGCAGCCAGGTCGAGTAGTCGACGGCGACCACTGGCGCCGGCCAACATGACCGCCACCGTGGCGTCGCGGCCCCGCTGGCTGCTCGGTTGGACGTACGCGTCGTAGCTGACGCTCAGCACGTCACCTGCCGGAGGCGGCGCGAACGTGAGGTGGAGCGTGTCCGGCGTCACGGGTGCTCGAGTCCGGCTCCGGGTGGAACGCCTGCGTCTCGTAGATGTCGAAGTAGTCGGCGGTGACCGCCAGCGTGATCGGCGCGTCGAAGCCGCCGTCGTGGGTCACCGTCACCCGCCAGGTGATATCCAGACCGGCGCGCGCCACCCGCGGGTAGTCGAGGTCCAGGCGGTAGCCTCCCCCCGACGCCGAGAAGTGGCTGGTGTGGATCCCGTCCAGCACGTCGTCGCGCTCCTGCATACCCGCATACCACGTCCAGGCGCCAAGCCGTTGCCCCTCGGCGTGCATCGCGACCGAGTGCGTCATATGTTCGAGGCATGGCCATCAAGAAGAGCAAGCGCCCGTCCACGATCGCCGCAGCCAACATCGGCAGCTACACCGTTCCGGGCCTGACCATCAAGGACGGGCACCGCGTGGGCGAGATCCTGCAGGACCGGCTCAACGCCCTCAACGACCTGCAGCTGACCCTCAAGCACGCACACTGGAACGTCGTGGGCCCGCACTTCATCGCCGTGCACGAGATGATCGACCCGCACGTCGTCGAGGTGCGCGACATGGTCGACGAGACCGCCGAGCGGATGGCGACGCTGGGTGTCTCCCCCAACGGCACGCCCGGAGAGATCGTGAATAACCGCTCCTGGGACGACTACAGCCTCGGGCGGGCCACCACCGACCAGCACCTCGGCGCCCTGGACCTGGTGTACGACGGCATCATCGGCGACCACCGCGAGGCCCAGGACGAGGTCGGCGAGCTCGACGCGGTCACCGAGGACATGCTGATCGGGCAGCTGCGCCAGCTCGAGCTGTTCCAGTGGTTCGTGCGCGCCCACCTGGAGACGACGGCCGGTGCGCTGTCCACCGAGGGCGCCGACACCGAGGTGAAGGCCGCCGCCCAGGCCTCCTCGAGGGCACGCAAACACTGACGGGCCCGTCTGAACGCTGGGTGAACTCCTCCTGCGGGGCGTCGCGAACGGCCTGCGTCCGGCGTTGGATGTAGGCATGAGCCCCTTGACCCGCCGACGGTTCCTGTCCTCCACGGCCGCCGTAGGGGTGACCGGCGCACTCCTGCCGGCCGCCGACGCCGCCCCTGCCGACCGTGTCTTCGCGCACGGGGTCGCCTCCGGTGACCCGATGCCGGACCGGGTCGTGCTGTGGACGCGGGTCACCCCCACGGCTGCGGCGACCCCGGGCTCCGGCGCCGGCCCGACCGTCGAGGTCACCTGGCAGGTCGCCGGCGACCCGGGCTTCCGGCGCACCGTCGCCGGCGGACGGGTCCGCACCGGTCCCCGCAACGACCACACGGTCAAGGTGGATGCGACCGGACTCCTCCCGGGCACGTCGTACCACTACCGGTTCCTCCTCGACGGGCACGTGTCCCGGGTCGGTCGCACCCGTACCACCCCGCCGCCGGCGGCAGACGTGCAGCGGCTACGGCTGGGCGTGGTGTCGTGCGCCAACCTGCAGGCTGGCTGGTTCAGCGCCTACCGGCACCTCGCGGCCCGCGACGACCTCGACGCGGTGCTGCACCTCGGCGACTACCTGTACGAGTACGCACCGGGTGAGTACGGCATGGGCCAGGGCAATGTCGACGTACGCCGCCACGTACCCGCCCACGAGATCGTCAGCCTCAGCGACTACCGGCGCCGTCACGCGCAGTACAAGCGCGACGCCGACCTCGCCGACCTGCACGCGCGGCACCCGTTCATCGTCACCTGGGACGACCACGAGAGCGCAAACGACGCTTGGCGTGGCGGAGCGGAGAACCACACCCCCGGCACCGAGGGCCAGTGGCGGGCCCGTCGGGCTGCCGCCTACAAGGCCTACGACGAGTGGATGCCGGTACGCATGGGCGGCACCGCGGTGGTCGGCGACGGACGCCAGATCTACCGGCGGCTGCGCTTCGGGCGGCTGGCCGAGCTGTCCATGCTGGACCTGCGGACCTACCGCGACGAGCAGTCGGGCACCGACCTCGGGTCCGTCGACGACCCGGACCGCAGCATCACCGGCACCGAGCAGCTGGGCTGGCTGCAGCGCGGCCTGGCCACCACCGCCGCGCAGTGGAAGCTGATCGGCAACCCCGTGATGATCGCCCCGGTGCTGATACCGCCACTGCCGCAGCCGACCACCGACGCGATCACCGACACGACCGGCCTGCTGCCCTCGGAGGGGGTCCCGTACAACGTCGACCAGTGGGACGGCTACACCGCGGACCGGCGTCGGCTGTTCGACTTCCTCGCCGACCGGGCCATCAACGACACGGTGTTCCTCACCGGCGACATCCACTCCGCCTGGGCCTGCGACCTGCCGCGTGACGCCGGGTCGTACCCGATCGACTCACGCACGGTCGCCACCGAGCTGGTCTGCTCCTCGGTCACCAGCAACAACCTCGACGACATCCTCGGCGTGCCACCGCGTACGGCGTCGCTGACGGTCGAGACGGCGATCCAGGCCTCGAACCGTCACGTGCGCTACCTGGAGCTCGACAGCCACGGCTACTCGGTGCTCGACGTGACCCCCGCGCGGGTACAGATGGACTGGTACGTCATCGCCGACCGCGCCGACCCACGGACTCCCTCGCAGCATTCGGCGTCCTGGGCGGTCACCAGCGGGACCCAGCGGGTACGCCCGGCGCAGGGGCCGGTCGCATGAACGGGCCGTCGTACTCCGCATCCGAGCGGGTCGCACGTCGTACGGTGCTGCGCGCCGGTGCGGCCGGGGCCGGCGTCGTGCTGTCCGGGGCTGCGGGGGCGCCCTGGGCCGGCGCTGCCGGTGCCTCCCGCACCCGGGTCCACGTGCTCGTCATCGACGGGTGCCGGCCCGGGGAGATCACGCCGGACCTGACGCCGCGCCTGCACGCGCTGCGCCGCGCCGGGCGGTGGTACCCCCAGGCCCGTGCGCTGCCGGTCATGGAGACCATCCCGAACCACACCATGATGATGGCCGGGGTCCGCCCGGACCGCACGCAGGTGCCGGCCAACGCGATCTACGACCGCACCGCCGGCGTCGTCCGTACTTTGGACCGCCCGGACGACCTGCGCTTCCCGACCGTGCTGGAGCGATTGCGGCGCATCGGGCTGACCACCGGCACGGTGCTGAGCAAGGAGTACCTGTACGGCATCTTCGGCACCCGCGCGACGTACCGCTGGGAGCCGGCGCCGCTGGTGCCGATCAGCGACCACGCCCCGGACGTGTTCACCCAGGAGGCGCTGATCGCGATGGTCGAAGACGCCGACCCGGACCTGGTGTTCGCCAACTTCGGTGACATCGACCGGTTCGGTCATGCCGACCTCACCGGGACGACGCTGCAGCTCGCCCGCCGGCTCGCGCTGCTGAACACCGACCGGTTGATCGGGGAGTTCGTCGACTTCCTGCGGGGCACCGGCCGGTGGCGACACTCGGTCCTGGTCGTGCTCGCCGACCACAGCATGGACTGGTCCCTGCCGAACCGGTTCGTCTCCCTGACGCCGGTGTTCGACGCGGACCCGCTGCTCGCCGGGCGGGTCGCGATCGCGGACAACGGTGGCGCCGACCTGCTGACCTGGACCGGGCCGGCGACCGACCGGCCCGCGGCGCTGAGGCGGATGCGCCGGCTCGCCGTGCAGGTCGAAGGCGTGCTGTCGGTGCGCACACCGGCGCAGCTGCGGCTCAGCGACCGGGCCGGTGACCTGATCGTCTACTGCCAGGCCGGGTGGCGCTTCAGCGACCCCGAGCCGGTCTCCAACCCGATCCCCGGCAACCACGGGCACCCGGCGACCGAACCGATCCCGTTCTTCTTCAGCGGCGGTTCACCGCAACTGCGAGCCGGCGTGTCCACGGCCCTGGCCACGACGGTCGACGTGGCACCGACGGTCGGCGCGCTGCTCGGCCTGGGCACGCCCGTGGGCGGGTACGACGGGCGTTCGCGGCTGTGAGCCGGGCGGGTCAGTAGAGCGGGACCGCGATCAGCTGGCCAACCTGCAGGGCGCCGGTCTGCGACAGACCGTTGAGCTCGGCGATCTCGTGCACCGTGGCGCCGACGTTGCCGCCGGGGTTCGCCCTGGCCGCGATGTCCCACAGGGTGTCGCCGCTGGTCACCTCGATGCTCTGCGCCGGCACCGGGTCACCGGCCTGCGACGTGGCGATCACCGCGCCGGCGATCACCACCAGCGCCAGCATCGCGACGCCCAAGGCGGTCACGAACACCACCAGCCGGCCCCGCCGGGTCAGCCGGATGCCGCCGGCGGCCGGGCCCGGTGCCGTCCCGGTCGCGTGCCTGGGCGCACGGCTGGGTGCACGGCGGGCTCCACGGCTGGCTCCACGGCGGGGCACGGTCGGTGCGTACACGGTGATCGTGCTCATCAGCGTCTCCATCCACTCGGTGGTGCGTACTGATCGTGTTCTACCGACCACCACCGACAGTCCCGCCGCCGGCTTCCGGTCGAACACCTGTACGAAGCATCGCACACGTGTTCGAGCCAGACAACCCATCCTCCCCTCGCCCCCCTCCTCCCCTCACTCGCCGAGATCCGAGTTGCTCGTCACCTGGCCCCCGCGCGATGGCCATGAGGTCGGATCTCGGCGTGGGGGAGAGGGCGACACGCCGTTCGAACACGTGTTTGATCTGCACGCGCAGGATGAGTACGGTCAGTCCAACCGGACCCGGCAGGCGGGCAGCCGAGCGCACCTGCTCCGGGAGGACCCCGTGGGAGGGCGCACGATGGCCAAGCAGAAGGACCAGCGACAGGACAAGACGAGCGCCGGTGCGTCCGTGCGCGAGCTGCCGGACGGACCGGCCGACGCGAGTGGCCTGACCCCTCGCCAGCGCCGGGTGCTGGAGTTCATCCGGGCGAGCATCGAGCAGCGCGGCTACCCGCCCAGCATCCGCGAGATCGGCCAGTCGGTCGGTCTGGCCAGCTCGTCCTCGGTCGCCCACCAGCTCAAGGCGCTGGAGACCAAGGGCTTCATCCGCCGCGACCCCAACCGCCCGCGCGCGCTCGAGGTGTTCCTCCCCGACGTCATGGCGGCACGCCGTTCGATCGGCAACGCCGTCGACTTCGGCTACGACGAGACCGACTCCGGCGACACCCGTCCGGCGGCGGCGTACGTCCCGGTGCTCGGTCGGATCGCCGCCGGTGGGCCGATCCTGGCTGAGGAACGCGTCGAGGAGATCTTCCCGCTGCCCCGGACCCTGGTCGGCGAGGGCACCCTTTTCCTGCTCGAGGTCAAGGGCGAGTCGATGCTCGGCGCCGCGATCTGCGACGGCGACTACGTGGTCGTGCGCCAGCAGCCCACCGCGGAGAACGGCGAGATCGTGGCGGCCATGATCGAGGACGAGGCGACGGTCAAGACCTTCTCCCGCAGGGACGGCAAGGTATGGCTGATGCCGCACAACGACGCCTACGAGCCGATCGACGGATCACACGCGACGATCCTGGGCAAGGTCACCACGGTGCTGCGCCGCGTCTGAGATGCAGCACCTGCGCTCCGGGACCAGCCTGGACGGCATGGCGACCACGAAGAAGAAGGATCCCGGACCGAGTGTCAAGGACAAGGAGCTCTACGAGAAGCTCCGCGAGGAGGGCAACAGCAAGCAGAAGTCGGCAACCATCGCCAACGCGGCCGCCGGCTCCTCCCGCTCGAAGGTGGGTTCCAAGGGCGGCTCCTCGCCGTCCTACGACAACTGGAGCAAGAGCGATCTGTACGACCGCGCCAAGCAGCTCGGCATCGAGGGTCGCTCGTCGATGAGCAAGGGCGAGCTCACCGACGCCCTGCGCAACCACTGACCCCGCCCAGCACCCGTCCGCGACCTCGGGTGCTGCCCCCAGCGAGGGCGGTGGCGAACCCTCGGCGCTCAGGCCTGCGCGCCGAGGTGGTCGATGATCGCCTCGGTGACGTCGTCGGTGCTCGCGATACCACCGACGTCGCGGGTGCGTACGCCCGCCGCCGTGGTCGCCGCGATGGCCGCCTGCACCGCTGCCGCCTCGGCTGGCAGTCCGAGGTGGTCGAGCATGAGGGCGGCGCTGCCGATGGCGCCGACAGGGTTGGCGATCCCCTGTCCGGCGATGTCGGGGGCCGAGCCGTGCACCGGCTCGAACATGCTGGGGAACCGGCGCTCGGGGTTCAGGTTCGCGCTGGCCGCGAGCCCGAGGCTGCCGGCGAGGGCGCTGCCGAGGTCGGACAGGATGTCGGCGTGCAGGTTGGACGCGACCACCACCGACAGGTCCTGCGGCCGGAGCACGAACTTCGCCGCCATCGCGTCCACCAGCACGCTCTCGGTCTCCACATCCGGGTAGTCCCCGGCGACGCGGGCGAACACCGCGTCCCACAGCACCATGCCGTACTGCTGGGCGTTGCTCTTGGTGACGCTGGAGACCTTGGGTCGGGTACGGGTGCGCGCGAGCTCGAAGGCGAACCGAATGATCCGCTCGCAGCCGACCTCGGTGAACACCGCCGACTCAACGGCGACCTCGCCTGCGTCCGTACGCGCGCCGAAGTTGCGCCCGCCGAAGCCGGCGTACTCCCCCTCGGTGTTCTCGCGCACCACGACCCAGTCGAGGTCGGTGTCGTCGGCTGCCCGCAACGGGCTGACGATGCCTGGCAGGAAGGTCACCGGACGGACGTTGGCCCACTGGTCGAAGCCCTGGCAGATCGCCAGCCGTAGTCCCCACAGGCTGACGTGGTCGGGCACGCTGGGCCAGCCGACCGCGCCGAAGAACAGCGCGTCGAAGTGGGCCAGCTGCTCCAGGCCGTCGGGGTCCATCATCTGGCCGGTGCGTGCGAAGTGCTCCGCGCCCCAGCCGAACTCCTGCCAGGCGAAGGCCAGCCGGCCCTGCGAAGCCGCGGCAACCGCGTCCAGGACCGCGCGTCCGGCGGCCACCACCTCGCGACCGACGCCGTCGGCCGGGATCGAGGCGATCCTCAGGGTCTGGGACGCGGGCATGAGGGCTCCTCTGGACGGGACTGCGACTCAGTCACGATAGGTGCGCCAGCCGGATCGGTTCGACCGGGCATGGCTGAAGGTTCCGGGAAGCAGCCCCCGGGCCAGGGCCGCTGATCTCGCGGGGACATGCCCATCCGCGCATTCTGGTGCACCCCCTCGCCCAACCCGCGCGGCCGTCTGGAGCGGCAGCAGGTCAGCCCGCTGCCGCGTTCAACCGCTGCAGCGCTGAGCGGGCGACGGCGGCGTCGGTGGTACGCCACATCGGCGGCAGCGAGGCAGCCAGGAAGGTCCCGTACCGAGCCGTCACCAACCGCGGGTCCAGGACGGCCACCACGCCCTTGTCGGTGCTGCGCCGGATCAACCGCCCGCTGCCCTGCGCCAGCAGCAGCGCGGCGTGCGTGGCCGACACCTGCATGAAGCCGTTGCCGCCGCCCTTGGCGACGGCCCGGGTGCGGGCGCTCATCAGCGGGTCGTCGGGTCGCGGGAACGGGATGCGGTCGATGATGACCAGCTGGCAGGTGGCGCCGGGCAGGTCGATGCCCTGCCACAGGCTCAGCGTGCCGAACAGGCAGGTCGCCGGATCCTCGACGAACCGGCGGGCGAGCTCGGGCAGCTGCGCCTCGCCCTGGCACCAGACGGTGACGTCGGGCTCGCGTTCGCGCAGGGCCGCGGTGGCTGCCTCGGCTGCGCGGCGTGAGCTGAACAGCCCCAGCGTCCGCCCGCCCGCGGCCGCGACCAGCTCGGCGATCTCGGTGACCTGCGCATCGCCGAGACCGTCACGCCCGGGCGACGGCAGGTGCCTGGCGACGTACAGGATCGCCTGGCGGGCGTAGTCGAAGGGCGAGCCGACGTCGATTCCCCGCCACGGCACCGGTCTCGAAGGGTCCACGTCCGGCTGCTCGCGCTCGGCCGGCCAGCCGGTCTGGTCATGCTCGGTCTCGACCACGTCCTCGTGCTCCACGACGCGGTCGGCCTCGACCGGGTCGCCCTCGACACGTTCGTCGGCCCGCAGTCCCAGGCCGCGGGCGAGTGACCCGAAGTCGCCGCCCAGCTTGAGGGTGGCGCTGGTGAGCACGACCGTCTTGGTGCCGAACAGCTTGGTACGCAGCGGCAGCGACACGTCCAGGGGAGCGATCCGCAGGTCGTTGCCGCCGCGGGCGGCGTCGCGCTCCCCCACCCACAACACGTCCTGGTCGCCGCAGACAGCCATCCGCTCGGCGATCTTGCGTACCTCGTCGAGCTGGCCCTTGACCTGCTGACGGACCGGGTCGGCGGCACCATCGCTGTCCTTAGGCAGCGCCGACCATGCGGCACGGGCGGTGTCGCGGACGCTGCCGAGGGCATCGGCCAGCTGCTCGGGCAGGGTGTCGACGCGTCCGCCCGGAAGCACCTCGATCGCGTCCCGCAGTGCGCCGGCGGCATCCTCCAGCTCCTCGGCCTCACCCTCGTGCAGCAGGGTGCGGGCCCGGCGGGCGGCACGCTCGACGAGGACCGGGCTCAGCTCGTCGGTGGATGCCTGGGTGACCCGTGCGGTGAGCTCGTGTGCCTCGTCGACCACCACGGCGTCGTACGCGGGGATCATTGGTACGCCGTCGATCGCGTCGATCGCGAGCAGTGCGTGGTTGGTGACCACCAGCGAGGCACCCATCGCGGCCTCGCGGGC
>JALZKQ010000063.1 GCA_030859165.1 Actinomycetota bacterium | reverse complement strand
GATGCGGACCCATCCGGGCACGGTGGTCGTACGCGGTGAACCGGGGACAACTGGCATTCCCTTGCTCGAGGGTCGCGGGCTGCTCGACGGCCGCCCCGCCGCGTACGTCTGCCGCAACTTCGTCTGCGAGCGCCCGGTCACCGAGCTCTGATCCGATGAGCGAGCGCGCGCCGGACGCCTTGCCGGACGTTCAGCCTTGTTCGCCGACAGCAGATTGTCGTTGCCACGTAATGCTGTAATCATTCTTACATGACTACTTCAGAGAGCCTCCGCGGCTGGCTCGCCGGCCGCCTCCCCGACGACTGGTTCGACGGGGCCCCCACCATCGAGATCGACCGGGACGAGGTGGTGATCGTCGGCCGCCTGCCCGAGCCCGAGCGTGCCGAGGGCGCGAGCGACGACGAACATGCCGCCGCCGTGGCCGGCAGGGTCCGCCGCTTCCGCGAGTCGACCCGCGACGCACGCATCTCCATCGCCCGGGAGATCGAGCGCTCCGCCGACCGCAAGGTCGCCTGGGGCGTCGAGACGCCCACGGGTCGCGAGCTCTTCACCTCCCTCGCTGCGCCGGTCATGACCCGCCTGCGACAACCCGAACGGGTCGTGCTCGACACGCTCGTCGACACCGGAGTCGCACGCTCGCGCAGCGAGGCGCTGGCCTGGTGCGTCCGCCTGGTCGGGCAGCACAGCGATGAGTGGCTGTCCGAGCTGCGCGAGGCCATGCAGCACGTCGAGGAGGTCCGCCGCCGCGGCCCGGCCTGACCGTCCTCCTTCTCGACCGTGACGTGTCAACCTTTCCTCGTCCCCGGCGCGTGACAAGGGGCGAGGGGGTGAGCGATGACGACGCACGGCGGCGAGGATCCCGTCGGCTTCGCGTCGTACGTCGACGCGCGACGCTCGGCCTGGTGGCGCACGGCGTGGTTGCTCACCGCAGACGCGCACAAGGCCGAGGACCTCGTACAGACCGCCCTGCTCAAGGTCTGGCCACGGTGGGACAGAGTCGTCGCCGAGGGTGACCCCGATGCGTACGTGCGTCGGACGATCTACACCACCTACGTCAGCTGGTGGCGTCGCCGCTGGAATGCCGAGGACCCGACCGAGCAGCTGCCCGAGCCGTCGCCGCGTGCGCAGGAGACCGAGCAGCGACATGACCTGGCGGCCGCGCTGGCGCAACTGCCGCGCGGTCAACGAGCCGTCGTGGTGCTGCGCTACTTCGAGGACCTCACCGAGGTCGAGACGGCGCGGACGCTCGGCTGCTCGGTCGGCTCGGTCAAGACCCAGGCCAGCCGCGCACTGGTCACGCTGCGCAGCTCCCCCTCGCTGACCTGGACCGACGAGTGGGAGGCCGCACCATGAGCGACGACATCGAGGACCGCGTACGCCGGGCGATGAGGAGTGCAGTGCCCCCGGCACCCGCGCATCCCGGTTACGGCGAGCGGCTGGACCGCTTCGGCCGGCAGCGTCGCGCGAGGGCGTGGTTGGCCGTCGGCGTTGTGAGCGTGGTTGCTGTGCTCGGCGTGGTCTCGGGGGTCACGCTCGCCGCCGACCCCGTCCCCGACGCGAGCGACGGCCCATCGGTCGCCGCGGACACGCCCGCCGCCCCGGAGGTGCCGGCGGTGTCCTGCGACACACCCGTTGGTCCGGGCACCGCGTTGCCGGAGACCGCGGTCGTCGAGGTCCGCCTCTGCGACGGCGTCGCGGGCCGGCAGACCGCGTCACGAGAGGTGCTGGCGCCCGCGGATAGCCTCGTCGGCGTCGCCGCGCAGGAGTTCGTCGCCCGGGTGGACGCCTTCGACATGCTGACCACGAACGTGGACCTCGACTGCTCCACCTCTGGCGCAGACTTCCGCTTCGTCCTGGTGGCTGCCGACGGCACGACCGGGCAGGTGCTGCAGGACGGCAGCTCGTGCGACATGGTGACCGTCGACGGCGAGCAGCGGATCCGTCGGGGGATCCCGACGTACCTCGAACTCTTGCACCTGCAGCGCGCCCGCGGCGCGACCCTGACCGCGGTCGCCGCGCACTGTCCGGATCGGCTGGGCGTCACGGATTCGACGGTGGGCGTTGACATCCCCGCACCCGAGGACGAAGGCGTCACCGTGCTGCTGTGCCGCTACCCGGTGGCTGGCAACGCTCCCGACCTGGTCCGCGAGCTCGAGGTCGTCGAACCGGCTGCCCGCACCGAGGTGCTGGAGCTGTTGGCCGACGGCGTGACCGGACATGACCCCTGCAACGACCAAGTCGTCGGAGGACCACTGGCGAACGACATCGTCGTGGTCGTCGACGCGTGGGGTGACGTGCTGAGCGCGTCGACGTTTAGGTGCTTTGCGTACCCGCGACCGGGATCGTGGGACGACACCGGAACCTCGTACGGCGGCGGGAGCCTGTGGTGGCCCGCACCACAGCTGAGCGAAACCGTCGCCGAGTTGTTGGACCGCTGAGCACCGCTCAGCGCATCGAGTACGCCGCGATGGACACCCCGATGTAATGCACGATGAATGCCGCGATCGTGAAGCTGTGGAAGATCTCGTGGAAGCCGAACCAGGCAGGTGCCGGGTCGGGCCGCTTGAACGCGTAGACGAGGGCGCCCAGCGAGTACAGCAGTCCGCCGACGATCAGCAGTACCACGACCGAGGTGGGCGAGCGCTCGGTGAACTGCGGCATCCAGAACACGGCGGCCCAGCCGAGCGCGATGTAGACGGGCACGTACAGCCACCGCGGGGCCTCGAGCCAGAGGACCCGGAATGCCACGCCGAGCACCGCGCCGGACCACACCAGGATCAGCAGCACGGTGGCGTCTCGGCGCTCGAGCAGCAGCACGCTGAACGCCGTGTACGACCCGGCGATCAGCAGGAAGATGTTGGAGTGGTCGAAACGCTTGAGCAGCGTCTTGACCCGCGGTTGCCACGTGCCGGTGTGGTACACGGCGCTCACGCCGAACAGCAGCAGCGCGCTGATGATGAAGATCGCGCTGGCGAATTTGGCCCCGGCACCGGGGGACAGGACCACCAAGACGCTGCCCGCAGCGATAACCAACGGCAGGATGCCGGCGTGCAGCCACCCGCGCAGGCGCGGCTTGATCTCGGTAGCGAGCTCGTGCAGCGTCTCGCTGACGTCGTCGGACAGCGACGAGACCCGGTCCCCGTGCGGCGAGTCCTGGTTCGGGGAGACCCGGTGGTCGGGCACGGAGGTACTCCCATCGAGGCGTCGACGTACTGATGTCGCAGGCCCTAGCGTAGAGCCGGATCGCAGCTCTTCAACAGGAGTAGCCTGAACTGCGGGGGATGACGCGTCTCACGTCGTGCGTTTCTCGGGCGGCTGGCCATCACCTGACAGCGAAGGGACGACGGACGTGCGACTGCGTGACCTCGCCTACGGGCTGTACGAGCGTCGCCTGCTCGCGGAGCTGCCGCCGCAGCGCCGGCCCGCCCACGTGGGAGCCATCGTCGACGGCAACCGGCGCTGGGCCAAGTGGGCGGGTGCCGACGTGCAGGGCGGCTACCAGGCCGGCGCCGACAAGGTCGTCGACTTCGTCCAGTGGTGCGACGAGCTCGACGTCGAGATCGTGACCCTGTGGGTGTTGTCCACCGACAACCTCGGTCGCCCGGTCGACGACCTGACCCCCCTGCTCGAGGTGATCACCGACCTGGTGGACGTGCTCGCCGAGACCGGCCGCTGGCCCATCCGTCCGATGGGCGCGCTGGACCTGCTGCCCTCGAGCACGGTCACCCGGCTCAAGACCGCGGCCGACGCCACCGCGGACATCGACGGCATGACGATCAACGTGGCGGTCGGGTACGGCGGGCGTCACGAGCTCGCCGACGCGGTGCGGTCCCTGCTCGTCGAGCACGCAGCCAAGGGGACGACGATCGAGGAGCTCGCGGAGGTACTCGACGTGGACCACATCGCCGAGCACCTCTACACCAAGGGCCAGCCCGATCCCGACCTCGTCATCCGTACGTCCGGGGAGCAGCGACTGTCCGGCTTCCTGCTGTGGCAGAGCGCGCACTCGGAGTTCTACTTCTGCGAGGCGCTGTGGCCCGACTTCCGCCGCGTCGACTTCCTGCGCGCGCTGCGCTCCTACGCCGCGCGGGAGCGCCGTTTCGGCCGCTAGCCCGCCAGGTGCGGGACACCCAACATTCATCGGGCATTCTGGCGTGTCGAGCCGGGAGTCGTACGGCGCGGTCGTAGCGTCGGTGCTGACGGCCGGCGGGGAAGCCGGCCGTTTCGGGAGGCCCGCCAGTGCCAGGTCCAACGGACCAGCGAGATCGCCCCATGAGGGCGGCTGATCCGCTGCGTACGTCCTCAGTAGTCGGGTCCGCACCCGGATCCGGCGGCTCGTTCCCGGTCCGCATACACACCAGGACCGGGGCGCTGGGTGCGCGCACCGTCCGTGAAGGAGACCGACCGTGGCTGCTCCCACCGTTACCACCGACTCCCGGCGCTACGAGGGCGAACCGGCTGGTGGCATCGTCCGCCGGACGTACGTGCTGGACACCAGCGTGCTGCTCGCAGACCCGAGGGCGGTCCTGCGCTTCCACGAGCACGAGGTGGTGCTGCCCGTCGTCGTGATCACCGAGCTCGAGCGCAAGCGGGACCACCCCGAGCTCGGCTACTTCGCGCGCTCGGCTCTGCGCTACCTGGACAACCTGCGTGTGCAGCACGGACGCCTCGACGCCCCGGTCGGGATCGGCGACGACGGGGGCAGCCTGCGGGTCGAGCTCAACCACACCGACCCCGAGTCGCTGCCGGCCGGCTTCCGCCTGGGTGACAACGACACCCGCATCCTCGCGGTTGCCCGCAACCTCTGGCTGGAGGGCCACGACGTCACGCTGGTCAGCAAGGATCTGCCGCTGCGCGTCAAGGCCAGCGCGGTAGGCCTGGTCGCCGAGGAGTACAAGGCCGAGCTGGTCGCAGAGTCCGGCTGGACCGGCATGACCGAGCTGGAGGCCACCACGGTCGATGTGGACGACCTGTACGGCAACGGCGTCATCGATCTCGACGAGGCACGCGACCTGCCCTGCCACACCGGGATGGTGCTGCTCAGCGACCGGGGGAGCGCGCTGGGACGGGTCGGCCCGGACAAGCGGGTACGCCTGGTGCGCGGCGACCGGGAGGCGTTCGGCATCCGTGGCCGCTCTGCCGAGCAACGGGTCGCCCTGGAGCTGCTGCTCGACCCCGAGGTCGGCATCGTCTCCCTCGGTGGCCGTGCCGGTACGGGCAAGTCGGCCCTGGCGTTGTGCGCGGGCCTCGAGGCGGTGATGGAGCGCCGCCAGCACAAGAGGGTGGTGGTGTTCCGTCCGCTGTTCGCCGTCGGCGGTCAGGAGCTCGGCTACCTGCCCGGCAGCGAGTCGGAGAAGATGGCCCCCTGGGCGCAGGCCGTCTTCGACACGCTCGGCGCGGTGTCCAGCAGCGACGTCATCGACGAGGTCATCGACCGCGGCATGCTCGAGGTGCTCCCGTTGACGCACATCCGCGGCCGGTCCCTGCACGACGCGTACGTGATCGTCGACGAGGCCCAGTCGCTGGAACGCAACGTCCTGCTCACGGTCCTGTCGCGGATCGGCGCCAACTCCAAGGTGGTGCTCACCCACGACGTCGCCCAGCGCGACAACCTGCGGGTCGGACGCCACGACGGCGTGGTGGCCGTGGTGGAGAAGCTCAAGGGGCACCCCCTGTTCGCCCACGTCACGCTGACCCGCTCGGAGCGCTCCCCGATCGCGGCGCTGGTCACCGAGATGCTCGAGGACATCCAGCTGTAGGGGGCCGGAGTTGACGTGACGCACGTCACGCGCTTGGGTGGCGGTGCAGCGCCATGTGGGCAACCCCAGATGGACGACCTTCCAACCACGGACCGTCCGGCACGTACCTGCCGGTTGAAGGGAAACGATCTCATCATGGCTCAGGTCATCTACGACAAGACCTCGTGCGTCTACCCGGGCGCCGAGTCACCAGCGGTCGACGAGTTCAGCCTCGATATCGCGGACGGCGAGTTTATGGTCTTCGTCGGTCCCTCGGGGTGCGGCAAGTCCACCTCCCTGCGGATGCTCGCCGGCCTGGAGGAGGTCAGCTCCGGCACCATCACCATCGGCGAGCGCGACGTCACGACGATGCCGCCCAAGGACCGCGACATCGCCATGGTGTTCCAGAACTACGCGCTGTACCCGCACATGAGTGTCGCCGACAACATGGGCTTCTCGCTCAAGATGGCCGGCATCGGCAAGGACGATCGCGCCAAGCGGGTCAAGGACGCCGCGGAACTGCTCGGGCTCGAGGACTACCTCGACCGCAAGCCCAAGGCCCTTTCGGGCGGTCAGCGCCAGCGGGTCGCCATGGGTCGGGCCATTGTGCGGGAGCCGCAGGTGTTCCTGATGGACGAGCCGTTGTCCAACCTGGACGCCAAGCTGCGGGTGTCCACGCGTGCGCAGATCGCCTCGCTGCAACGACGGCTGGGCGTCACCACCGTGTACGTCACGCACGACCAGGTCGAAGCCATGACGATGGGTGACCGGGTCGCGGTGCTCAAGGACGGGCTGCTCCAGCAGGTCGACACCCCGCTCAACCTGTACGACACACCGCGCAACGCGTTCGTCGCCGGTTTCATCGGCTCTCCGGCGATGAACATGTTCACCGGGAACGTGGACGGCGACGGCATCAAGGTCGGGTCCATGACCGTGTCGCTCACACCGGATGCGCGCACTGCGCTCGGGTCGGAGAAGCAGGTGACGGTCGGCATCCGCCCGGAGGCCTTCAACGTTGTCCAATCCGGGGAGTCCGGGCTCGAGGTGGAGGTGGAGGTCGTCGAGGAGCTCGGTGCCGACGCGTTCGTCTACACCAGCCTCAAGGCCGAATCAGGCCTCGAGGACGCGGTCGGCACCACGGTGGTCTCCCGCCACGAGGCCCGCTCGGTGCCCGCTCGCGGAGCCACTCTCACGCTGTGCGCCGACGCTGACAAGGTGCACCTGTTCTCGCAGGAGTCCGGCGACCGCATCGTCAACTAGCGGCAGCCGAAGTCCTGACGATCGTGGTATGTGGTCGTGATCCAGGTCACGATAAGGTAACGAATGACGTCTATTGTTCGGATATCGTTGACCTCGTCGCCCTCGGTGGCGTGATCTGACGTCTCACACCGTCGGCCCGTGATCCGGGCCTGCCCTCGGAAGGTCACCCCCTTGTCCCACGCACCTGTGCGTGCGCGCGTCCGCAGTCGCGTCGTCGTCTCCACCCTTGCCCTCGGCGTCCTCGCCGCGGGCCTCGGAGCGACCACGTCGACCGCCGGCGCCGCCACCGACATGTCCAGCCCGGCCCCCGCCGCTGCCGAATCGAGCGCGAACTACATCGTCCTGCTGGACGCTGTGCCCGCCGCCGCCTACGACGGGGGTGTCGTCGGCTACCGCGCGACCGCGCCCGACGCCGGCGACACGTTCGACGCCGACACCCTCGCCGCGCAGCGCTACACCGACCTGCTCGTGGACCGCCAGGACGCGGTCGCGGACTCGGTCGGCGCGCAGCCGTTCTACCACTACACCGCCAGCCTCAACGGCTTCGCCGCCGAGCTCAGCTCGGCCGATGTCCGCCGGTTGGAGGCCCGTAGCGACGTCACGGCCGTGGTGCGCGACGAGAAGCGCGAGCTCGACACGGTCAACACGCCGAGGTTCCTGGGCCTGTCCGGGATTCTCGGCCTGTGGCGTCGTCTCGGCGGCTCCGGCAGCGACAACGGCGCCGGCAGGGGTGTCGTCGTCGGCATCGTCGACTCCGGCATCGACTCCGACAGTGCCTCCTTCGGGCAGGTCAGCAGTGCGCCCCCCGCCTCCTGGACCGGTACCTGCGACACGGGTTCCGGTGAGGATGCCGGCAGCTACAGCTGCAACCGCAAGCTGATCGGCGGGCACTACTACACCGCCGGCCAGGGTGGCGACGCTGCGATCTGGGAGGGCGAGTACCTCTCTCCGGAGGACTTCGGTGGCCACGGCACGCACACCTCCTCGACCGCGGCCGGCAACAGCCGCGTTCCCGTGGTGGTCGAGGGGATCAACTTCGGCACCGCGTCCGGCATGGCCCCGGCGGCCAAGGTCGCCTCGTACAAGGTCTGTTGGTCGGCGTCGGAGTCCACCTCCGACGGCTGCTTCAGCAGCGACTCGGCGGCCGCGATCGACCAGGCCGTCACCGACGGCGTCGACGTGATCAACTACTCGATCTCCGGTTCGCTGACCACGAGCATCGACGTGGTCGAGGTCGCGTTCATGTACGCCGCCGACGCCGGTGTGTTCGTCGCGGCCTCGGCCGGCAACAGCGGCCCGGGCGCGTCGACCGTCGCCCACCCCAGCCCGTGGATCACCACGGTGGCCGCGACCACCCACACCCGCGACGAGTCCACGCTGGTGCTCGGCAACGGCGAGCGCTACGTCGGCGCATCGGTGACCGATGGCATCGACGACACCCCCATGGTGCTCGCCGTGGACGCCGCGCTTCCGCCGGCCACCGAGGCAAACGCAGCCCTCTGCCTGCCGGACACTCTCAACCCGGCTCTCGTCACCGGCAAGATGGTGGTCTGCGACCGCGGCGTCAACGCCCGTGCGGAGAAGAGCCTGGTCGTCAGGGACGCCGGAGGCGTCGCCATGGTGCTCGTCAACGTCACGCCGAACTCGCTGAACGGCGACCTGCACTACGTGCCGTCGGTGCACCTGCAGGACACCGACCGTCCCGACATCTACAGCTATGTCGAGACTGCCGAGGAGCCGACCGGTGCGATCATCGCCGGTCAGGGCGATGGCTCCACGGCACTGCCGCCGCCGGCGATCGCCGCCTTCTCCAGCCGCGGTCCGTCGCTGGCAGCCGACGGTGACCTGCTCAAGCCGGACATCGCCGCACCCGGCGTCGACGTCATGGCTGCGGTCGCCCCCGAGGGCAACAACGGGCGCAACTTCGACTTCTACTCCGGCACGTCGATGAGCTCGCCGCACATCGCGGGGCTCGCGGCGCTGGTCAGGCAGAAGCACCCCCAGTGGTCCCCGATGGCGATCAAGTCGGCCATGATGACCACCGCGAGCGACCTGACCGACGGGCGGGACCCGTTCGCCCAGGGCGCGGGCTTCGTCGAGCCGAACTCGTTCATGGAGCCGGGCCTGGTCTTCGACAGCGACTTCAGCGACTGGGAGGACTTCCTCACCGGTCAGGGTCTGCCGCTGAGCGACAACCCGGTGGCGGCGTCGAACTTCAACGCCCCGTCGGTGGCGATCAACGACCTGGCCGGCAAGGAGACGGTGGTCCGAAGGGTCACCAACGTCGACTCGGAGGCTGGCACGTACAGCCTCGCCCGTGTCGCCGGTCTGCCCGGCATCCGGGTGTCGATGTCGCCGGAGACCTTCACGGTCCGCCCGGGTAACTCCCGCCGGATCGAGCTCACGTTCTCCCGTGGGCCGAAGGCGCCCTTCGACGAGTACTCCAAGGGCTACCTGGCCCTGAAGGACAGCCGCGACCGCGCTCACCGGGTGCGCTTCCCGGCGGTCGTGAACCCGGCAGGGATCGCGGCACCCGCCGAGATCACGACCAGCCAGGAGACGTTCACGTTCAAGGCCACCTCGGGTGTCGACGGCACGATCAAGGCCGGCCGCAACGGTCTGGTGGCCGGCAACGAGAGGGACGCGACGGCGGAGAACACCAACTCCGCCAACTTCGACCCGGCCGACGACAGGAACCACCGGCAGAAGGTGTTCGTCAGCGGGCCCGCCACCACCCTGCGGGTGGAGCTCGACGGCAACTTCGAACCGGGCGACGACCTCGACCTGTTCCTGACGAATCCGGACGGGGACGTCGTGGCGGCGTCGGCGAGCGGCACGTCCGAGGAGGTGGTGACCCTCACCGGTCTCGAGCGTGGCCTGTACACCACCCACGCCCAGGCGTGGGGGATCGACGGTGGCGCGCCGACCATCGACTTCGTGGTCCGCACGTTCAAGGTCCTGCCGGAGGCTGTCGACAACTGGACGGTCACGCCTGTCACGGTCGACGCCGAGCTGGGCGAGCAGCTGACATACACCGTGCAGACCAACGGGTTGGCCGCCGACACGCGGTACCTCGGTGTCGTCGTCTACCGCCATCTCGCGGGTCCGGGGGACCGGCCGATCATCGGCCGCACCCTGGTGAGCATCAACTGATGCTCTGAACGCAGCACCGCACCCGTGCCCCGGTGGATCCATCCACCGG
>JALZKQ010000050.1 GCA_030859165.1 Actinomycetota bacterium | reverse complement strand
GTTCGAGCCGGCCCCCCAGACCTGTCCAGCCAACTTGTCCGGCCCGACGATCGACAGAAAGGCCCGCTCCGGTGTTGAAGTACGCGCTGCGACGCGTCGGCCTGATGATCCCGACGCTCGTCGGCCTGGCCGTCCTGCTCTTCATCTGGGTCCGCCTGCTACCCGGTGGCCCCGAGCGCGGGCTCGTCCCGCCTGGCGCCTCACCGGAGGACATCGAGCGCATCTCCGCGGTGTACGGGTTCGACGAACCCATCCACGTACAGTTCCTGACCTACGTCAGGGCGCTGGCCAGCGGCGACTTCGGCCTGTCGATCCGGACCAACGACCCCGTCCTTTCATCCTTCTTCGACCGGCTGCCGGCCACCATCGAGCTGACCGCGTGTGCGCTGATCCTCGCCGCCGTGGTCGGCATCCCGCTCGGATACGTCGCCGGTCGGCGTCAGGGTAGCTGGCTGGACTCCGCTGTGGTATCGGCGTCACTGGTGGGCGTCGTGACCCCGGTGTTCGTGCTGGCCATCGGCCTGAAGTACCTCTTCCCATTGCAGCTCGGACTGTTCTTCACCCAGGGACGTGAGTCGCGTGGTGCCCAGTACGAGCACCCCACCGGGTTCTACCTGCTCGACGGCATCATCACCGGCAACGTCGAGGCGTTCACCGACGCCGCCCTGCACCTCGTCCTGCCGGCGGTGGCGCTGGCCTCCATCCCGTTGGCGATCATCGTGCGGATCACCCGCGCCGCGGTGTCGGAGGTCATCCACGAGGACTACGTACGCACGGCGCAGGCCAAGGGCCTGTCGGCCGCGGTCATCAACCGCCGGCACGTGCTGCGCAACGCGATGCTCCCGGTCATCACCACCGTCGGGCTGCAGCTGGGGCTGCTGCTGTCCGGGGCTGTGCTCACCGAGACGGTGTTCGCCATCAACGGCATCGGCAGCTACCTGTTCGACGCGATCGGCAACCGGGACTACCCGGTGCTGCAGGGCTACATCGTCTTCATCGCGTTGATGTACGCGCTGGTCAACCTCGCGGTCGACCTGTCGTACGGCGTCATCGACCCGAGGGTGCGGGTGTCATGAGCAACCTTCCCGTGCCCGAGACCACCACCGCTCCGGTCGCCGTGGGAAGCGGCGACGACAGCCCCGGCGAGAGCCTGTGGCGCGGCGCCTTCAAGCGGCTGCAACGCAGCCCGATGGCGATCGTGGGCGCGGTGATCGTCGCCCTGTTCATCCTGGTGGCGATCTTCGCGCCGTTCCTGGCACCGTACGAGCCGGAGTCGCGCGAATGGACCAGCCTGTCGACGAACATCTACGTGCAGGGGTCCTCGGCCGAGCACCCGCTCGGCATCGATGCGTACGGCTCGGACATGCTGACCCAGCTGATCTACGGCGCCCGGCAGTCCATGATCATCGGCGTCGTCTCGACCGGGATCGGGTTGTCCATCGGCGCCTTCCTCGGGCTGCTGGCCGGTGGCCTCGGCGGCTGGTTCGACACCATCATCATGCGCTTCGTCGACGTCCTGCTGTCCATCCCCAGTCTGCTGCTGGCGGTCAGCGTCGCGGCCCTGATCGCGGAGAGTCAGTTCGGGCTGATGCTCGCCATCGGACTCGCGCAGGTGCCGATCTTCGCCCGGCTGCTGCGCGGGTCGATGATCGCGCAGAGCAACAGCGACTACGTCCTGGCCGGTCGGGCCCTCGGCCTGAAGCGACGCACGCTGGTGCTGAACCACATGCTGCCCAACTCGCTGGGGCCGACGATCGTGCAGGCAACCCTCAACCTGGCCACTGCGACGATCGAGGTGGCGGCGCTGTCCTTCCTCGGTCTCGGTGGGGACAATCCCTACGTGGCCGAGTGGGGTCGGATGGTCGTCGAGGGCGAAGGCAAGATCACGCTCGCTCCATGGCTCCCGTTCTACCCCGGCCTGTGCATCGCGATCACCGCCCTCGGCTTCACCCTGCTCGGTGAGTCGATGCGCACGGCCCTCGACCCGAAGCAGCGCAGATGAGCCAGCAGCCGATGCCCGACACCACCGACGACCCGACGGCCCCGCTGCGTCCCTCGCCAGACGCCCCCCTGCTCGCCGTACGGGACCTCTCGGTGACGTTCGGGCGACGCGGCCAGGAACCGCTCGAGGCGGTCAGCCAGGTGTCGTTCACCGTGCGTCCCGGCGAGCACGTCGGCCTGGTGGGGGAGTCCGGCAGCGGCAAGAGCGTCACGTCGCTGGCCATCATGGGACTGCTGCCGGCCGCAGGCGTTCGCGTCGAGGGGGTCGTGTCCTACCGTGACCAGGACCTGCTCACGATGCGCAGCAAGGCCCGCGCCGGCCTGCGCGGGCGGGAGATCGCGATGGTCTTCCAGGATCCGATGAGCTCGCTCAACCCGGTGGTGACGGTCGGTCGCCAGATCGCGGAGGTCGTGGAACGCCACCGCGGGCTGAAGAAGGCCGATGCCCTCGACCAGGCGGTCGACCTGCTGCGCACGGTCGGGATCCCCGATGCGGGGCGACGGATCAAGGAGTACCCGCACCAGCTGTCGGGCGGCATGCGTCAACGGGTGTTGATCGCGATCGCACTTGCCTGCGAGCCACGGTTGCTGATCGCCGACGAGCCGACCACGGCGCTCGACGTCACGATCCAGGCGCAGATCCTCGAGCTGCTGAGGGAGCTCGTGGCCGACACCGGCACGGCGCTGATCCTGATCACGCACGACCTCGGTGTGGTGGCCGGACTGTGCGACCAGGTGCACGTCATGTACTCCGGGCGGATCGTGGAGTCGGCACCGCGTCGGCCGCTGTTCGCCGCTCCCGCGCACCCGTACACCGGTGGCCTGCTGGCGTCCATCCCGCGGCTGGACACCGCGCGGGACGAGCCGCTGCGTCCGATCCCGGGGTCGCCGACCGACACCTTGGCATGGAGTCAGGGCTGCGCCTTCGCGCCGCGCTGCGCCAACGTCCTCGACCGCTGCCGGGAGTCGACGCCACGCCTGGAGAGCCACGGCGATCGGGCGCTGCGCTGCTTCAACCCGCTGTCCACGACCGCGAGCAAGGTAGACCGATGAGTGCAGCCAGCCCGCATGACGAGGCACGGCCCCTGCTCGACGTCCGGGGACTGGAGGTGTACTTCCCGATCAAGAAGGGCCTGCTCTTCGACCGCACCGTGGGACACGTCAAGGCCGTCGACGGCGTCGACCTGGCCCTCGTACGTGGCAAGACCCTCGGCCTGGTGGGGGAGTCCGGGTGCGGAAAGAGCACGCTGGGCAAGGCGATCCTGCGCTTGGTCGAACCGACCGCCGGATCGGTGCTCTACGACGGTACGGACGTCGCCTCGCTCGAGGGCGAGGAGCTGCGCGGCATCAGACGGCACATGCAGATGGTCTTCCAGGATCCGATGGCCAGCCTGAACCCGCGCCAGAGCGTCGAGACCATCTTGACCGAACCACTCGACGCGCACCGGATCTCCTACGACCGTGCGACGAAGGTGAAGGAGCTGCTGGCGCTGGTGGGGCTGCCGCGCAACTCCGCGCGCCGGTTCCCGCACGAGTTCTCCGGTGGTCAGCGCCAGCGGATCGGCATCGCCCGTGCGGTGGCTCTGGAGCCGTCCCTGGTGATCGCCGACGAGCCGGTGTCGGCCCTGGACGTGTCGATCCAGGCGCAGGTGCTCAACCTGCTCTCGGACCTGCAGGAACAGCTGGGCCTCACGTACCTGGTCATCGCCCACGACCTCGCCGTGGTGCGCCACGTCTCCGACGAGGTGGCCGTCATGTACCTCGGTGGCATCGTGGAGCAGGCCCCGGCGGAGGACCTCTACGACCACCCGCTGCACCCCTACACCAGGGCCCTGATGTCAGCGGTGCCGGTGCCCGACCCCGTCGTGGAGGACCGCCGCGAACGCATCCTGCTCACCGGTGACCTGCCGTCCCCGGCGGACCCGCCGAGCGGCTGCCGCTTCCACACTCGCTGCCCGTTCCGGCAGCCGACCCGCTGCGACGACGAGCTTCCCGCTCTGGTCGAGCTGCGCCCGGACCACCGGGTGGCCTGCCACTGGGCCCGCGAGATCGACGCGGGCCAGATCGCGCCGGCGGCCACGCACGCGACCGACACCAAGACTCCGTTGGCGCTTTGAGGGGCATCCGGCTCGCCCGACGTGACGCGCTCTGCCGAGTGGCGCACTTCCGTGGCCGCGGCCGCCGGGATTCCCCCCGAATGCGCCACCCGGCGACCTCGATGCGCCACCGGGCACGGACGCGAGGCTAGGCACTGCTTGGCGTGTCGTCTGCATCCCGTCGATCGTCGACGCGTCGCCGAGCCGCCAGCACTCGCCGTGCTAGGGACCACACCAGAAGCGTGATGACAATGGCGCCGAACAGGATGTGGCCGTGGAACACCAGGAAGAAGTACAACCATCCCGCCAGACCGATTCCGTCCATCCGCTGTTGCCTCCTCGGCGCCCTTTCACAGGCTGCGCCAGGCTGGACGTCCGCACCATCGCGCGGCTACTCAGTCGAGGTGCTCGGCGTACTCAACTTCGGGGTACGTCGACCTCCACCGGCAGCGGCGGCGGGGTGCCGCCCCACTCCGGACACAGCGCCTGGTGGTCGCACCACGCGCACAGCGGTCCCTTGCGGGGCAGCCACTGCCCGGTCCGCGTCGCCCGGTCGATCGCCGCCCACAGCGCCTCGACCTTTCGCTGGGTGGCCAGGAGGTCGGCCTCGTCGGGGACGTAGCGCAGGACCTCGCCGTTGCCGAGGTAGACCAGTTGCAGCAGCGTCGGCATCCTGCCCAGGGTGCGCCACAGGACCAGCGCGTAGAACTTCATCTGGAACAGCGCCTTGGCCTCGAACAGCTCGCTGGGCGAGCGCCCGGTCTTGTAGTCCACGACCCGCACCGCACCGGCACCGTTGACGTCGAGCCGGTCGACGTAGCCGCGCAGCAACAACTTGGAGTCCAGCACGTGCTCCACGTACAGCTCCCGCTCGGCGGGCTCGAGGCGGCGCGGGTCCTCCAGGTCGAAGTACGTCCGCAGCAGCGAACGGCACTGCTCCATCCATGCAGCGAGCTGGCGGGCCTCGTCGTCGCCGTCGAACATGGCCGCCAGCTCCGGCTGCGATGCCAGCAGTGCGTCCCATTCCGGCTGCACGCGCCCCAGCGCCGCCTCCAACGTCCGGGCGTGTGCCGGTAGGTCGAACAGCCGCTCCAGCACCGTGTGCACGACGGTGCCCCGCACGGCGGCCGGGCTCGGCGCCTCGGGCAGCTTGTCGATCACGCGCAAGCGGTACTTCAACGGGCAGCTCATGAAGTCGGCCGCCCGGCTCGGGGACAGACTGCCGAGCACGTGCACCCCGTCCACGACGGCGCGTGCGGGCTCCGTCTCGGCGGGGTCGTGCAACAACTCTGAGGTCATGCCCGGCACGGTAGTCCAAGACACCGACAGCCGAGCGCTAGCGTTGTAGACATGAGCAGCCCCTCGCCACCGGCGGATCCCCGGCCGGCCGGTGCCTGGCAGCTGGGCTCGGTCGCCGGGGCACCGTTGTACGTCCAGCGCTCCTGGCTCCTGGTCGCCGCCCTGATCGCGGTCGTGTTCGCTCCCCGCGTCGAGACCGTGGCTCCTGGGCTCGGCAACCTGGTGTACGTCGCCGGTCTGGGGATCGCGGTGCTGCTCTACCTGTCGGTCCTGCTGCACGAGGTGTCGCACGCGCTCATGGCCAGGGCGTACGGCATGCGGGTCATCTCGGTCACCCTGCACTTCCTCGGCGGCGTCACCCACATCGAGGACGAGGCAGAGACGCCCGGGCGCGAGTTCTGGATCGCCGTCGTGGGCCCGCTCAGCTCGGCGGCCATCGGCCTGGCCGCGCTCGCGGCAGCCCGGGTCGTGCCCGACGGGCTACTCCTGTTCGCTGTGCAGTCGCTGGCGATCGCGAACCTGGTGCTGGCCGTCATCAACAGCCTGCCGGGTCTTCCGCTGGACGGCGGTGCGATGCTGCGGGCACTGGTGTGGTCGGTGTCAGGACGCCCAGCGCTGGCCACGATCGTCGCGGCGTGGGGCGGGCGAGTCGTGGCGGTGACGATCCTCGGCTACCCCTTGCTGATGGCCGAGCTGTTCGGCAGCGACCCGACGCTGCTGGACTTCGTGTTGGCCGGCGTGGTGGCGTCGTTCGTGTGGAGTGGAGCCACCCAGTCGCTGGTCGTCGCCCGGCTGCGTGCCAGGCTGCCCGCGCTGCACGCCCGCGCGATGGCTCGCCGGGCGCTGGCGGTGCCGGAGGACCTGCCGCTGTCGGAGGCCGTACGCCGCGCCCGCGAGGTGGGCGCCGGGAGCCTGGTCACGGTGGAGACCGGTGGGCGGCCGATCGGTATCGTCAACGAGCACGCCGTCGACGCGACCCCCGACGACCGTCGCCCGTGGGTGAGCGCCGGAGCCCTGGCCCGGCGGATCGACGTCGGCCTGGCCCTGTCCGCCGACCTGGTCGGTGAGCCGCTGGTGCGGGCCATGAATGCCGCTCCCTCCAGCGAGTACCTCCTTCTCGAGACGGACGGGAGCGTCTTCGGGGTGCTGGTCACTGCCGACGTGGATGCGGCGCTGACCCGGACCGCCCCATCGTCGTGACCCCACCCAGTCACCGGGTTCAAAGCGTCCTGGGTGGCATCACAACGGAACACTCTTGTTGCCGGGCGTCCCCCCAACGAACCTATGGCTGCGGGGACGCCCGGCAACGAAAGGGGCCAGGCGGGGTACAGCGGCCGGGGCCCGTACCCAGGCCCGCGCCGCCCCGGACCTAGGCTGCCCGCCATGGACGCCACCGTTGACGCCTGGTCCGGAGCCCGCCACGGCGAGCTGCTGGCAGGTGACTGGATCCGGCTCACCGACTCCAAGGGACGACGGCACAGCGTCCAGCTCACTCCGGGCAAGCAGTTCTTCACCAACAAGGGCTCGATCGACCACGACGAGATGATCGGCCGGCCGGAAGGGATCGTGGTCACCTCCTCCGGCGGGGCCGAGTACCTCGTGTTCCGGCCGCTGCTGCACGAGTACGTCGTGTCGATGCCGCGCGGCGCGGCCGTGGTCTACCCCAAGGACGCCGCGCAGATACTGACGATGGCCGACATCTTCCCCGGGGCCCGCGTGGTGGAGGCCGGTGTCGGGTCCGGAGCGCTCACCGCGCACCTGCTGCGCGCGGTCGGCCCACTGGGCACGGTGTGGTCCTACGAACGCCGCGAGGACTTCGCCGAGACCGCCCGGCGCAACGTCGAGCAGCTGTTCGGTGCGGGCCACCCGGCCTGGCATCTGGCCGTCGGTGACCTGGTGGAGTCCCTGCAGCACACCAACGTGGACCGCGTCATCCTCGACATGCTCGCGCCGTGGGAGTGCGTCGACGTCTGCGCGGGCGCACTGATCCCCGGCGGGATCCTGTGCGTCTACGTCGCGACGACCACCCAGCTGAGCAAGGTCGTCGAGACGATCCGCGTGCACGGGGGCTTCACCGAGCCGGCGGCCTGGGAGTCGCTGGTCCGGTCCTGGCACGTCGAGGGCCTGGCAGTCCGTCCGGATCACAAGATGATCGGGCACACCGCGTTCCTGGTCACCGCGCGACGCATGGCGCCGGGTGTTCGTCCCCCCACCAAGCGTCGCCGTCCGGCCGCCGGGGCGTACGGCTCCGACTACTCCGGACCACGTCCCGCCACCCCGGAACCCGCTGCCCCCGGGGGTGACTCGAACAGTGAAGATTCGGACACGACTGCGTCGGCTCCGACGTGGGTCACGCGCCGCGGGTAGGGTCATGGCTAGCGCCGATCCGAGGAAAGGTGTCCCGATGACCGAGCAACCGGATCGTTCCCGTAATGCCGCCGAGACCGAGATCGCCTACCTACGCGCCGAGGTCGAGCACCTCCAGCGCCGGGCAGCCTCGTCCCCCGGTGGCGGCCGCAGCGTCGAGGCGCAGCTGTCCGAGACGCAGTCACGGCTGTCCGCCCTGACGGCTCAGAACGAGCGCCTCAGCTCGACGCTGCGCGAGGCGCGCGACCAGATCCTCACGCTGAAGGAGGAAGTCGACCGGCTGGCCCAGCCGCCGACCGGCTTCGGGACCGTCCTGGCTCGCAACGACGACGACACCGTCGACGTCTTCACCGGCGGACGCAAGCTGCGGGTCACGGTGAGCCCCGCGGTCGCCTTCGAGGAGCTGCACCGGGGTCAGGAGGTCCTGCTCAACGAGGCCCTCAACATCGTGATGGCGCTGGACTTCGAGCAGGTCGGTGAGGTCGTCATGCTCAAGGAGGTCATGGCCGACCGCGACCGTGTCCTCGTCACCGGTACTGCCGACGAGGAGCGGGTCGTCCGGATCGCCGACTCGCTGCGCGAGGTCAAGCTGCGTGCCGGCGACTCACTGCTGCTGGACACCCGCGCCGGGTACGTCTACGTGAAGGTGCCCATGTCCGAGGTCGAGGAGCTGGTGCTCGAGGAGGTGCCGGACATCGACTACACGAGCATCGGTGGCCTCGCCGGCCAGATCGACTCCATCCGCGACGCCATCGAGCTGCCTTACCTGCACCCGGACCTGTTCATCGAGCACGAGCTGCGCCCACCCAAGGGCATCCTGCTGTACGGTCCACCCGGCTGCGGCAAGACGCTCATCGCTAAGGCGGTGGCAAGCTCGCTGGCCAAGAAGGTCGCCGACAAGACCGGTGAGGAGGGCAAGAGCTTCTTCCTCAACATCAAGGGCCCCGAGCTGCTGAACAAGTACGTCGGCGAGACCGAGCGGCACATCCGACTGGTGTTCCAACGGGCCCGGGAGAAGGCCAACGAGGGCACCCCGGTCATCGTGTTCTTCGACGAGATGGACTCGCTGTTCCGTACCCGCGGGTCCGGGGTGTCCTCCGACGTCGAGAACACCATCGTGCCGCAGCTGCTGAGCGAGATCGACGGCGTCGAGGGTCTCGAGAACGTCATCGTGATCGGTGCCTCGAACCGCGAGGACATGATCGACCCGGCGATCCTGCGCCCGGGGCGCCTCGACGTGAAGATCAAGATCGAGCGCCCGGACGCGGAGTCCGCCCGCGACATCTTCTCCAAGTACCTGACACCCAACCTGCCGTTGCACACCGACGACCTCGGCGAGTTCGGTGGCGACCGCGAGGCCTGTGTCGGGGGCATGATCCAGCGCACCGTCGAGCGGATGTACACCGAGACCGAGGAGAACCGCTTCCTCGAGGTGACCTACGCCAACGGCGACAAGGAGGTCCTGTACTTCAAGGACTTCAACTCCGGCGCGATGATCCAGAACATCGTGGACCGGGCCAAGAAGATGGCGATCAAGGACTTCCTCGAGCACTCCCAACGCGGGCTGCGGGTCGGTCACATGCTGCAGGCGTGTGTCGATGAGTTCAAGGAGAACGAGGACCTCCCCAACACCACCAACCCCGACGACTGGGCCCGGATCTCGGGCAAGAAGGGCGAGCGGATCGTGTTCATCCGCACCCTGGTCACCGGCAAGCAGGGCTCCGAACCGGGCCGCTCGATCGACACGGTCGCCAACACCGGCCAGTACCTCTGAGCCTCATGGCCGTCGACGACCGGGACGCACTGCGGGCCGACCTGGAGTCCAGGATCGCCGCACGCAAGGATCTCGACCAGTCCTACGAGCCGGCCCTCGTCGAGGCGTTCCTCGAACGCCTCGACGCACAGGTCGACCGGCGCGTGCAGGCCGAGGTGGAGATCGCCAGGCACGACAACAGGCCGAGCTCCGGGCATGACCTGCCCTTCGTGCTCGGTCTGGTGTCGCTCGGGACGGGCATCCCGATCACGGCGATCTCGGCCGGCATCGAGGGGGTGCCCGGGCTGATCGTCGCCTGGGCCGGAATCGTCGGCGTGAACGTGGCCTACGGCCTGTCGCGGCGGGATCGACGTCGCGAGCGGTGACCATCCGGTCTGAAAGTCGATCAGGAGTGCAGCCAGGACACGAAGAACACCTCGGCCATGACCCACGGGTCGTGCCACCAGGAAGAGGTCACCGTCAGGTTCTGATGCATCCTGTTGGCCGCAGTCGTCGTGGGCGCCGTCGGGTCGTGGTGGCGTGCTGGCGGCGGACTGCTGTGATCCGAACGTAGCGAGCGCCACCATCGGGACGCCGCGTGTCGTCCGGCCGGAGTGCCCGGAGACAATCACCGGGTGACCACCGCACCCGTAGCCGAGTTGCGGGCCGTCGCCTACGACCACCCCGACGTGGTGGTCCTCACCGAGCGGGCCCAGCAGGTGTACGTGCGCCTGTACGGCGGACGGGATGCGACCCCCGTGGACGCCGCCGACTTCACGCCGCCAGGTGGCGCCTTCTTCGTCGCGTACGTCGGCGGCGTCGCCTCGGCGATGGGTGGCTGGAGACTGCTGACGCCGCGCGCGGGCCTGCCGGGTGTGCGGCCGGCGGAGATCAAGCGGATGTACGTCACTGACCCCGCCCGCCGGCGGGGGCTGGCGCGCCTGGTGCTCGCCCACCTGGAGGCGACCGCACGTCAGGCCGGCGTCGACTGGATGCTGCTGGAGACCGGCCGGCCTCAGGTCGAGGCGGTCGGTCTCTACCGCAGCAGCGGCTACATCGACGTGGCGAAGTTCGGTCACTACGCCGACGAGCCAGACTCGGTGAACCTGGGCAGGCCGCTGCGCCGTACCGGCTGAACGCGACGGCCCCAGGATCAGGCATCGGCGATCCAGTCGCCCAGCAGCGCCTCGGTGTCCGGGACGAACCGGCGGTCCGGGTCGGCGAGCAGCGCTCGCAGCTGCGTCGGCGACATCCAGGCTCCCCAGGCGACCTCGTCTGCCTGCCAGGTGACCGGACCGTCCCAGACGGCCTCGTAGACGTGGGCGATGTAGCGGGTGTGCGCGTCCTCGTAGCGGCCCACGAGCAGCGGTCGCAGCGGCACGCCGCGTACGCCGAGCTCCTCGGCGAGCTCACGCTCGGCCGCCGCCAGCACATCCTCGCCCACGCCGACCACCCCGCCGGCGCAGCAGTCGTACCTGCCCGGGAAAAGGTCCTTGGTGTCGGTGCGGCGGTGGACGTAGACCCGACCGGCTGGGTCGCGCAGGATCACGCCGGTCGCCCGGTGCAGCAGGTTGTCGGTCCGCATCCGTCGTCGGTCGACCACGCCGAGCACAGACCCGTCCTCGGCGAGCACCTCGACCAGTTCGTCGTCACTCACGGCTCCAGACTGCACCCGTGCGGCCGATCGGGCCCCCGCGAGGGGCCGCCGGCGGACCCGTAGGGTGCCACCATGACTGTGCGCCGGGTGATGGGCACCGAGGTCGAGTACGGCATCTCGGTGCAGGGCCAGCCCGGTGCCAACCCGATGCTCGCCTCGACGCAGGTCGTCAACGCCTACGCCAACGCCGGTCTGCAGGCCAGACGTGCCCGCTGGGACTTCGAGGAGGAGAATCCGCTGCGCGACGCCCGCGGGTTCGACATGGCCCGTGAGGTCGCCGACCCCACCCAGCTGACCGACGAAGACCTCGGCCTCGCCAACGTCATCCTCACCAACGGCGCGCGGCTCTACGTCGACCACGCCCATCCGGAGTACTCGGCGCCCGAGGTGACCAACCCGCGAGACGCCGTCCTGTGGGACAAGGCAGGCGAGCAGGTGATGCGCCGAGCTGCGGAGCTCGCCTCGGCGATCCCGAACAACCCCACGATCCTGCTGTACAAGAACAACGTGGACAACAAGGGTGCGTCCTACGGCACCCACGAGAACTATCTGATGAGCCGGGCCACCCCGTTCAACGAGATCATCAACCACCTCGTACCCTTCCTCGTCAGCCGTCAGGTCGTCTGCGGTGCGGGCAGGGTGGGACTGCACCAGGACGGCAGCCGGCACGGCTTCCAGATCAGCCAGCGCGCCGACTACTTCGAGGTCGAGGTGGGCCTCGAGACGACGCTCAAGCGCCCCATCGTCAACACCCGCGACGAACCGCACGCCGATGCCACCAAGTACCGCCGGCTGCACGTGATCATCGGGGACGCCAACCTGGCGGAGATCTCGACCTACCTCAAGGTCGGGACCACCTCGCTGGTGCTGGGCATGATCGAGTCGGGCTTCCTCGCCGACGGCCTGCGCATCGAGGCGCCGGTCAGCGAGCTGCGAGCGGTGAGCCACGACCCGACCTGTCGGCACCTCGTCGCGCTGTCCGACGGGCGCCGGCTGACGGCGGTCCAACTGCAGTGGGCGTACCTGGAGCAGGCGTGTCGTTTCGTCGGCCACGACGCCGACGAGCAGACCCGCGACGTCCTCGAGCGGTGGGAGGACGTGCTCACCCGGCTCGAGGACGACCCGATGCGCTGCAAAGACCAGCTCGACTGGGTCGCCAAGCTGTCGCTGTTGGAGTCCTACCGTGCGCGCGACGGCATCGACTGGGACGACCCCAAGCTGCACCTGGTCGACCTGCAGTACGCCGACGTCCGCGAGGACAAGGGGCTCTACCACCGGCTGGTACGCCTGGGGCGCATGCAGCGCCTGCTCGGCGGGCCGGAGGTGTCGCGTGCGGTCACCGAGCCGCCGGAGGACACCCGGGCGTACTTCCGGGGACGATGTCTCCAGCAGTTCCCGCAGGCCGTCGCCGCCGCGTCCTGGGACTCGGTCATCTTCGACGTGCCCGGTCGCGACTCGTTGCAACGCATCCCGACGCTCGAACCGTTGCGGGGCACCCGCGAGCACGTCGGCGCCCTGCTCGACCGGGTGTCCAGCGCCGAGGAGCTGCTCGAGGCGCTCACCCGACGGCGCTGACACGTGGCGGCAAGCCGGGCGCACCCTTGTAGGGTCGACATCGTGCATCGAGCGCGTCAGGAGGCGGCCCGTGGCAAGTGACGGTGGTCAGCAGCGCAAGAGTCCGCGGCGACAGGACGAGACCGAGGAGGCGCCCGAGGTCGAGGCCGGCGAGGCGGTGGCGGATCGCAAGGAGCGCCTCGACGACGACGTCGACTCGATCCTGGACGAGATCGACGACGTGCTCGAGGAGAACGCCGAGGAGTTCGTGCGCGGTTTCGTACAGAAGGGTGGGCAGTGACGCGATGACGGGTTCGATCCCCTCGGCCGGGCGCCTGCCATCGGCCTACCTCGTGCCCGGCTCGTCATCCTTCGCCGCTTTTCTCGCCGAGCAGGCCCCCGACCTGCTGCCCGGACGCCACGATGCAGGCTCGCTGGGTGCACAGGTCCCGCACGGCACGACGATCGTGGCAGCCACCTTCGAGGGCGGCGTCGTCATGGCGGGTGACCGCCGGGCCACGATGGGCAACGTCATCGCCCAGCGCGACATCCTGAAGGTCTTCGCCGCCGACGAGTACTCGGTCGTCGGCATCGCCGGCGCCGCGGGGCTCGCGGTCGAGATGGTGCGGCTGCTGCAGACCGAGCTGGAGCACTACGAGAAGATCGAGGGCGTCACTCTGTCCCTGGACGGCAAGGCCAACCGGCTCGCCGCCCTGATCCGCGGCAACCTCGCCACAGCCATGCAGGGGCTGGCGGTCGTACCGCTGTTCGCCGGCTACGACCACAGCCTGCCCGGCGGCCGGATCTTCTCCTACGACGTGACCGGCGGCCGCTACGAGGAGCAGGCCTTTCACGCGACCGGCTCCGGTTCGGTGTTCGCCCGGGGCTCGCTGAAAAAGCTCTACCGAGACGGCTTGACCGAGGACGAGTGCGTGACGGCCACGATCCAGGCGCTGTACGACGCCGCGGACGACGACTCCGCCACCGGAGGTCCCGACCTCGCCCGGCGAATCTTCCCCCTGGTGGACGTGGTCACCGCAGACGGGCACCGCCGTCTCGACGAGTCCGATGTCGCGCAGATCGCCGACACCGTCGTCGCGGCCCGCATGCAGCGCCCCGACGGCCCCAACGCCCCCCTGGTCTAGAGCGAGAGGTCGCCCCGTGTCGCAGCCGTTCTACGTCTCGCCCGAGCAACTGATGAAGGACCGGGCGGACTTCGCCCGCAAGGGCATCGCCCGCGGGCGCAGCGTCGTGGTTCTGCAGTACACCGACGGCGTGCTGTTCGTCGCCGAGAATCCGTCTCAAGCGCTGCACAAGGTCAGCGAGATCTACGACCGAATCGCGTTCGCCGCCGTCGGGCGCTACAACGAGTTCGAGAACCTGCGCATTGCCGGCGTACGTCTGGCCGACCTGCGCGGCTACTCCTACGACCGAGTCGATGTCACCGGCCGCGGGCTGGCCAACGCCTACGCGCAGACGCTGGGCACGATCTTCTCCTCCGGCGGGGAGAAGCCGTACGAGGTGGAGATCTTCGTTGCCGAGGTCGGCGCGACCAGCGACGAGGACCAGATCTACCGGCTCACCTACGACGGCTCGGTCGCCGACGAGCACGCCTTCGCGGTGATGGGCGGCGCGACCGAGTCCACCGTCGAGCACCTGCGAACAGCCGAGAACGACCTGCGTGGGCTCACCGACTCCATCCGGCTCGCTGTGCAAGCTCTCGCGGCCGAGCCCGAGGGCGCTCCCGCCCGCACCGTCTCAGCCGACCAGCTCGAGGTCGCGACGTTGGACCGGACGCGCGCGCAGAAGCGTAAGTTCCGTCGACTCTCGGCCAGCGAGGTCCTCGCCGCACTCGAGGGCACGGGCACCGGCAGCTGACCACATGCGCCCACTGAGCCTGCTTCCCTCCCGTAGCGGTCGCTTATGCGCCCGCTGAGCCCGCTTCCCTCCCGTACGGGTCGCTTCGCGCCCGATATGCCGCATTCGTGCGACCAGTGCGGGAGCCAAGGCGGATTCGGGGTCGGTCGATGCACGGGCACACGTCCAGCCGATTGATGGGACGACCCGCCGCAGGGCTCGGCGCCAGCGCCTAGGCTGGAGCGATGGACCGTCGGATCTTCGGGATCGAGAACGAGTACGGCGTGACCTGCACGTTCAAGGGCCAGCGACGGTTGAGCCCGGACGAGGTCGCACGGTACCTGTTCCGCCGGGTCGTGTCCTGGGGACGCAGCAGCAACGTCTTCCTGCGCAACGGGGCCCGGCTCTACCTCGACGTGGGCAGCCACCCGGAGTACGCCACGCCGGAGTGTGACGACACGGTCAGTCTGGTCACGCACGACAAGGCGGGGGAGCGGATCCTGGAGGGGCTGCTGGTCGATGCCCAGAAGCGGCTGCACGACGACGGGGTCATGGGCGACGTCTACCTGTTCAAGAACAACACCGACTCCGCAGGCAACTCCTACGGCTGCCACGAGAACTACCTGGTCAGCCGGCACGGCGAGTTCAACCGGATGGCTGACATCCTGATCCCGTTCCTGGTCACCCGGCAGATCATCTGCGGTGCCGGCAAGGTGCTCCAGACACCACGGGGCACCGTCTACTCGGTGAGCCAGCGCGCCGAGCACATCTGGGAGGGCATCTCCTCGGCGACCACCCGCTCGCGTCCCATCATCAACACCCGTGACGAGCCGCACGCGGACGCCGAACGCTTCCGCCGGCTGCACGTGATCGTCGGCGACTCGAACATGAGCGAGACGACCACGCTGCTCAAGGTCACCACGACCGACCTCGTGCTGCGGATGATCGAGGAGGGTGTCGTGATGCGCGACCTCACGCTCGAGAACCCGATCCGGGCGATCCGGGAGATCTCGCACGACATGACCGGCCAGCGTCGCGTACGGCTGGTCAACGGTCGCGACGCGAGTGCGCTGGAGATCCAGAACGACTACTTCGCCAAGGCTCGCGACTTCGTCGACCGGCGCGACCTGCACACGCCGACCATCGACCTGGTGCTGGACCTGTGGGAGCGCACGCTCAAGGCCGTGGAGTCCGAGGATCTGTCGCTGGTGGAACGCGAGATCGACTGGGCCATCAAGTACTCCTTGATCGACCGCTACCGCGCCAAGCACGGCCTGTCCTGGGGGTCCCCCCGCGTCGCCCAGCTCGATCTGGCCTACCACGACATCCATCGCGACCGCGGACTGTACTACCTGCTCGAGCGCAAGGGCGCGGTGGCGCGGGCCACCACCGACCTGGCGATCTTCGAGGCCAAGTCCCTGGCTCCGCAGACCACCCGGGCGCGGTTGCGCGGCGAGTTCATCAGGCGCGCGCAGGAGCGTCGGCGCGACTTCACCGTGGACTGGGTGCACCTCAAGCTCAACGACCAGGCGCAGCGGACGGTCCTGTGCAAGGACCCGTTCCGCTCTCACGACGAGCGGGTGCACAAGTTGATCGACAGCATGTGACGGGTAGGGTTTTCCTCGGTCCTGCTCCCGACGAAACGGTGTTGTTCGTGCGCACGCGCAAGATTGCCGCGGCCCTGTTGGTGCCCGCCCTGCTCGCCCTGTCCGCCTGCGGCGACGAGGTCGAGAACGGTGACGGCGCGACCGACGACGAGACGTCGGTGGCCGAGGGAGACGAGGACACCAGGGCGACTGCCGATGGCGGCGAGCCGGCCATCAAGGGCGAGCTCGCGGGCGTCGACGTGTCCGGTGCCCTGGACGAACCACCCGCCGTCACCGTCGAGTCCCCGCCGTTCGAGGTGCAGGAGACCACCGCCGAGGTCATCGAGGAGGGCACGAGCGAGGACGTCGTGCAGGAGTCCGACAGCGTCGCGGCTGACTACACGGTCGTCAACGGACGCACCGGGAAGGAGCTGGAGAGCTCGTACACGTCGGGGCAGCCAACGACCTTCGACGTCAGCGAGGGCGTGCTCATCCCGGGCGTGTACCGCGGTCTGCTCGGCCAACAGGCCGGTGGCCGCGTCGCCGTCGCGATCCCGCCGGTCGACGCGTTCGGCGAGACCGGCAACCCCCAGATCGGCGTCGAGGGCACCGACACCCTGATCTTCGTCTTCGACATCACCGAGATCACCGAGGTCACGCCGCCCCTGGAGATGGCCGAGGGCACCGAGGTCGACCCGCCGGCGGACGTGCCGAGCGTCGTGACCGACGACGAGGGCGTCCCGACCGGGTTCGAGGCCACCGAACAGACGCCGGAGGACGTCACCGAACTCGGTGTCGACGTGATCATCGAGGGCGACGGGCCGACCGTGCAAGCCGGCCAGAGCGTCACGGTGCACTACCTCGGCCAGGTCTACCCCGAGGGCACGGTCTTCGACCAGTCATGGGAGCGCGGCGAGCCCTTCGTCGTCGACGACGTCGGCCAGGCACAGGTCATCGCAGGATGGAACGAGGGCCTGGTCGGCCTGAAGGTCGGCAGCCGTGTCATCCTCACCATCCCGGCCGACAAGGGCTACGGCGAGCAGGGCAGCCCGCCCGACATCCCGGGCGGGGCCACGCTGCTGTTCGTGATCGACGTGCTCGGCGTCAGCGGCTGACCAGTGCCGCGTGCCGACCGGCGGCGGCAGCAGCGAGGAACGCGGCCGCGTCGGTGTCCAGACCGCGTCGCATCGTCGACAGCGGCACCGGCGAGGCCTCCAGTGCGCCAGACAAGCCCTCGACTCCCACCTCGACCAGCCGGTGCCGGGCATCCAGCCCGGCCGCCTGCTCGCGTACCAGCTTGCCGAACGCCCCGTCCAGCAAGGGTACGACGACGTCGGCCGGTGACAGGGCCACCCGTCCGTACGCGGTCAGGCTGTGGTGCGACACCCCGTGGTGGCGCTCGCGCGCATCACCTTGTGACACGCGCAGCGACGCGACCGGACGACCCCCGAGTGTTCCAGCTGCGTTGACCGCCTCGCCGGCCGCGACCCCGGAGAAGCCCCACCGGGTGCCGGTCCCGAGGTTGCCGGGACCCTGGGCGACGACCACGACATCGGCATCCAGGACGTGGCGGGCGGCGAGCAGCCCACTGTGCAGCGTGACCGCCTCCAGGTCGCCGCCGAAGGCCTGGCCCACGGTGACGGAGCCGGCGAGCCACCCGGCCTCGGCGAGCCCGGCGACGGTGCGCGAGAAGGCCAGCGGCAGGGCGCCGCCGTCGGTCATCACGTACACCGCCCGCGCAGCCGGGTGCTCGGCACGCACTCCGGCCAGCACCGCCGGCAGCGCCGAGTGCAGGTCGGCGACCACCACGGGCAGCCCGGCGAGGTCGTCGGACTCGCGCAGCGCAAGGTGGTCGGGGGAGTCCTGCTCGTCGACACCGAGCACCATCGTCTGCAGGGGCGTGTACCGCGCCTTCACAAGGTGACCAAGCCGCTGTGGCGGGTCGTCGGGCAGTCGGTCCGGGATCGCCACGACCAAGGCGTACCCGCCGGTGCCCAGTCCCTCGAACTGTGCGGTGGCGTTGAGCAACACCCGGTCACCGGCCTCGGGGGAGCCGACCAGGTCGGTGTACGCGAGCGCTCGGAGAGACTGCTGGTCCATCGTCACGTCCAGCTCGCAGGCGCCGGGCCAGCTGTCCCGCACCCCGGCCACGACGCCCTCACGCCAACGCACCATGGCCCGCAGCCTAAGGGGGCAGCGGACTGGCCGGCCGTGTAGCGTCGCCCTGCCTGCGCTGGGGAAAGGGGAGGGCAGTGATCCGACGCAAGAGCGAGCGCCTGATGAACCTGGTGATCGCCCTGCTGGTCACCCAGCAATACCTCACGCGCGAACGGATCCGCCACGTCGTCACGGGCTACCACGACCAGAGTGACGAGGCCTTCGAGCGGATGTTCGAGCGTGACAAGGAGGAGCTCCGCGAGATCGGTATCCAGATCGAGGTCGGCAGCCACGAGGCGTTCTTCGACGACGAGCAGGGCTACCGGATCAGCCGCGACGCCTTCGAGCTGCCCGAGATCAGCCTGGAGCAGGACGAGGCCGCGGTCGTCGGCCTGGCCGCCCGCGTGTGGCAGCACGCGCGGCTCGCCGAGCACACCTCCAGCGCCCTGCTGAAGCTGAAGGCAGCCGGTGTGGGGGTCGAGCCCGATGCGCTCACGCTGGTCGAGCCCCGGCTGGCCGCCGGCGAAGAGGCGTTCGAGCCGCTGTGGGAGGCGGTGCTCACCCGCACGCCGGTGCGCTTCGACTACGCCCGCTCAGGTGCCGAGCCCCGCTCGCGGCACCTCGAGCCGTGGGGCATCCTGTCGTGGCACGGACGGTGGTACGTCGTCGGTCACGACCTCGACCGCGGCGCCACCCGCATGTTCCGGGTCTCCCGGGTTCGCGGTGCGGTGGCCAGCGCCGGCAAGCCCAGGGCGTACGACGTGCCGGCCGACCTGGACCTGCGCGCGCAGGCGCAGGCCCTGGCCCCGGCCCCTCCCGACGGGACGGCCACGCTGAAGGTGCGAGAGCGCCGGGGGTACGCGCTGCGCCGGCGCGCGGTGTCGGTCACGCCCTTGGGAGACGGCTTCGACCGGATCGAGCTGCCGTACGCCGGACGCTGGCAGACCGCGGAGGAGATCGCCGGCTTCGCCGAGGACGTGGTCGCCGAGCAGCCGGCCGACCTGCGAGACGCCGTCGTCGCGGTCCTGCGCGGCTCGGCCAGACAGTCGGCCACTGAGTCGGCCACTGAGTCGGCCAGTCAGGAGTCACCGTGACCGCCAGCGCCCGTGAGCAGGTGCCGCGCATGCTGGCCATGGTTCCGTACCTGCGTGCACACGAAGGCATCCCCGTCGACCAGGTGGCCGCCGACTTCGGGGTCAGCCGCAGCCAGATCGTCAAGGACCTCAACGTGCTGTGGTTCTGCGGTCTGCCCGAGGCCGTCACCGGCGACATGATCGACATCGACATGGATGCCCTGGAGCGCGAGGGAGTCGTCCGCGTCGACAACACCGACTTCCTGCCCCGGCCGCTGCGACTGAGCACGGCCGAGGCGCTGTCACTCATCGTGGCCCTGCGCACCCTGCGGGACAGCGCGACAACGGCAGAGCTTCCCACCATCGAGTCGGCGTTGGTCAAGCTGGAGTCTGCCGCAGGTGACGGCGCTGCGGCGTCCGCAGCGGTCCAGGTGCACATCGAGCGCGCGGACCCGGCGGTGCACGCGGCCGCCCGCGAGGCGCTGAGCTCCGGCCGGCGACTGCACCTGACCTACCTGGTCCCCGCGCGCGACGAGCAGACCGAGCGTGACGTGGATCCGTTGCGGCTGCTCACCGAGGAGGGACGTCCGTACCTCGAGGCCTGGTGCCTGCGAGCCGAGGGCGTACGCCTGTTCCGCCTGGACCGCGTGACGCGCGCCCAGATGCTCGACACCGCAGCCGACCCGCACGACGCGGTCGCGCGACGAGACCTGTCCGAGGGACTGTTCACTCCGGGGGAGAACGACCTCGAGGCGGTCCTGGACGTCGAGGGTCCGTCGCGGTGGATCGCAGAACACCACCCGGTGGACGCCCAGAGCGAGCAGCCGGACGGCACCCTGCGGGTCTGGCTGCGCGTCGCGGACCCCGGGTGGCTGCGCCGACTGGTCCTCCGGCAGGCTGGGGCGGTACGCATCGTCTCGCCGGCCTGGTTGTCCGACGAGGTCGAGGAGTCCGCCCGGGCGGCGCTGCAGGCCTACGGAGTTCACTGACCATCCACGGGCTCGACGGTGACGAACCTCGGCGTGTCGTACGTATAGTGAAGGCACCCCCTGCATCTGGAGTGAGAACCATGGGACTGGGTCCTACCGAGATCATCTTGGTCATCTTGGTCGTCGTGCTGCTGTTCGGCGCCAAGAAGCTCCCCGAGCTCGCCCGCGGCAGCGGACGTGCCCTGCGCATCTTCAAGGCCGAGACCAAGGGCCTCATCGACGACAAGGATGACAAGGACGACGACAAGGACGACGTGAAGGAGCGGAAGGCCGAGCTCCCCGACGCCCGGACCGATCCGCACGGGCGTCCGCTGCCGTCGGGCACCGAGGTCCGGCCGCCGACATACGAGCAGGTCGACCCGAGCGTCGAGCAGTCGTCACGCGACAAGCAGATCTGACCGGCTGACCTCCGGCTGTGGCTTTCTCACTGAAGCGCGGCCGCGACAATCCCGCCCTGCCCTCGGGTGGGTCCGATGGCGCGATGACGCTCATCGAGCACCTGCGGGAGCTGCGGTCCCGACTGGTCAAGGCGGTGGCGGCGATCGTCGTCATGTCGATCGCCTGCGGGTTCTTCTACTACGAGATCTTCGAGTTCCTGCAGGAGCCGTTCGAGGGGGTCGTTCGTGACCTCGCAGCAGAGGAGGGACTCGAAGCCGAGCTGACGCTGAACGGCGTCGCCGACCCGTTCACCCTCGCGCTGAAGGTCTCGCTGGTCAGCGGCATCGTGCTGTCCAGCCCGATCTGGCTGTGGCAGCTGTGGGCGTTCATCGTCCCTGGGCTGCACACCAACGAGCGCCGCAAGTCGATGATCTTCGCGGTCATCGCGGGCCCCCTATTCATGACCGGCGTGGCACTGGGCTACTACGTCCTCCCCAAGGGTCTGGAGATCCTGCTCGACTTCACCCCTGCCGACGTGTCCAACCTGGTCGAGGTCGGCCGCTACCTGTCCTTCATCCTACGGATGCTGCTGGTGTTCGGGATCGCCTTCGAGATCCCGCTGTTCGTCATCATGCTCAACCTCGCCGGCGTGGTGAGAGGCAAGCAGCTGGCCGAGGCACGCCCGTGGATCATCATCGCCACCTTCGTCTTCGCCGCCGTCGCGACACCCTCCACGGACCCGGTCAGCATGCTCTTCCTGGCGCTGCCGATGACGGGCCTGTTCATCCTGTCCGAGGTCGTCGCACGCCTGCTGGACCGCCGCCGGGGGGTCGGCGCGGAGGGCGACTACAACGCCTACGACGACGACGAGACCTCCGACCTGGCGACCGACGACCACGACGACGAGACGGCCAGCGACATCGACGACGACTGGGACGACCGAGACGACGGCTGGGACAACGACCGGGACGACCCGCCTCGATGACGCAGCCTGCCTGCGACTGGCAGCCCGCCGACCCGTTCGACCTGCCGGAGTGGCTCGGACAGGACGCGCTCACCTGGGTCGCCGAGCACACGCTGAGCTCGGTGCAGGTGGTCGGCATGCTGACCTCGGCGGCCGGACAGCAGCTCCCGCTGGATCTGCTGTGCGTGGATGCGGCGTTCCCGGCTCCCGTGGTGTGCGAGCGGGTACGCCACGACGCGCACCAGGCCTGGCACTACGGCCAGGTCCTGCTGCTGGGCCGCGCCGGCCGGACTGCCCTGGGGGTGCCGAAGGCCCGGATCGACGCCGACCTGTCCTGTGACGCGCTGCGTCGCTTCGCCAAGGCGATCGGCGTCCGAAGCGATCGCGTGTCGGTGACCCTGCGGTTGTAGGCGGCCCGTACGGCTACCCTGCCGCAGGTGTGCGTCACCATCGCCGTTGTGATCAACCCGCTGGCCGGACGCGGGCGTGGGATCACGGTCGCCGATGCGGTGGTGCCGCACCTGCGGCGAGCCGGCCTGCGGGTGATGGTGCTGCAGGGGCGTGATGGGGAGGAGGCCGCGGACCTGGCGCTGGCGGCCGTGGACGACGGCGTCGACGGCCTCGTGGTCGTCGGTGGAGACGGCATGGTGCACGTCGGGGCCCAGGCGGTCGCAGATCGTGGCGTGCCGCTCGGCATCATCCCGGCCGGGACCGGCAACGACACCGCCCGCTCGCTGGGCATCGACTGCAGGAACCCGCTCGATGCCGCCGACGTCGTCGTCGCCGGCGGCTGCCGCACGGTCGACCTCGCCGAAGCCGGCGGACACGTCTTCTGCACGGTTCTGGCCACCGGATTCGACGCCCGGGTCAGCGAGCGCGCGAACACGATGCGCTGGCCGCGGGGACAGCTGCGCTACACCGTCGCCACGCTCGCCGAGCTGCGGGTCTTCGAACCCATCCGGTACACGCTCGACCTCGACGGCGCCCACATCGAGCTGGAGGCAATGCTGGTCGCCGTCGGCAACGGTCCGAGCTACGGCGGCGGCCTGCGCATGTGCACCGGCGCCGACCTCACCGACGGACTGCTCGACGTCGTCGTGATCAAGCCCCTGGGCAGGGCCGAGCTGGTCGCGGTCTACCCGCGGCTGTTGCGTGGCACCCACGTGTCGCACCGCAGCTACGAGCATCATCGGGTCAGGACCCTGCGCATCGACGCGGCCCGGGTGGTGGCGTACGCGGACGGCGAACGGATCGGTGCGTTGCCGATGACGGTCACTGCGCGCCCGGGGGCGCTGAGGGTCTTCGCGCCGGGAGGTCTCGCGCAGGACGTACGCTGACCGGCATGACGTCACCGGCGCAGCGGTACGCCCGCGCCCGCGCCGGTCGTACCCACCCGGTGCTGGCGGAGTTCCGTGGTTTGTACGAGTTCGCCCTGGACGACTTCCAGGTGGCCGCGTGCACGGCGGTCGAGGACGGGCACGGGGTGCTCGTGGCGGCTCCGACGGGGTCGGGCAAGACCCTCGTGGGTGAGTTCGCCGTGCACCTCGCTCTGGACGCCGGGCGCAAGTGCTTCTACACGACACCGATCAAGGCCCTGTCCAACCAGAAGTACGCCGACCTGGTGGACCGCTACGGCGCGGACCGGGTCGGTCTGCTGACCGGCGACAACAGCGTCAACGGCGAGGCGCCCATCGTGGTCATGACCACCGAGGTGCTGCGCAACATGATCTACGCCGGCTCCTCGACGTTGACCGACCTGGGTTACGTCGTAATGGACGAGGTGCACTACCTCGCCGACCGCTTCCGAGGACCGGTCTGGGAAGAGGTCATCATCCACCTGCCGGAGTCGGTGTCGGTGATCTCCCTGTCGGCGACGGTGTCCAACGCCGAGGAGTTCGGGGACTGGCTGCGCCAGGTCCGCGGGGACACCCGGATCATCGTGGAGGAGAAGCGCCCGGTCCCTCTCTACCAGCACGTGCTCGTGGGACGCCGCCTGCTCGACCTGTTCGCCCAGGAACGTCGCGACGGTGGCAGCGACCAGGTCCGGGTGAACCCGGAGCTGGAGCGGATCGGTCGCGAGGACGTGCGCGCCGCACGCGTCGGGCGCTCCCAGCAGGGCCGCGGCGGACGCCGTGGCAAGGGCCGCCGTCCCGAACGCGGGGACACCTACGCCGCACACAGCAACCGCGTTCGGCACTGGACGCCCAGCCGCGTCGACGTCGTGGAACGCCTCGAACGGGCCGGCCTGCTCCCAGCCATCGTGTTCATCTTCAGCCGGGCCAGCTGCACCGCCGCAGTCGGGCAGTGCCTGGCGGGGAACCTACGTCTGACCGATCCGGACGAGGAGCAACAGATCCGCGCGTTCGTCGAGGAGACCTGCGCGGACATTGCCCTCGAGGACCGGCACGTCCTCGGTTACCACGACTTCGTCGATGGCCTGGCCCGTGGCATCGCCAGCCACCACGCCGGGCTGCTGCCCACCTTCAAGCAATGCGTGGAGGAGCTGTTCACCCGCAACCTGGTCAAGGTCGTGTTCGCCACCGAGACCCTCGCCCTCGGGATCAACATGCCCGCCCGGTCGGTGGTGCTGGAGAAGCTGAGCAAGTGGAACGGTGACAGCCACGCCGACATCACCCCCGGGGAGTACACCCAGCTGACCGGGCGTGCGGGACGCCGCGGCATCGACGTGGAGGGGCACGGGGTCGTCCTGTGGCAGCCGGGGCTCGACCCGCGCCAGGTGGCCGGACTGGCCTCCACCCGTACCTATCCGCTGCGGAGTTCGTTCCGCCCGTCGTACAACATGGCTATCAACCTGGTGGGGACCGATGGTCGCGAGCGCTCGCGTCGCCTGCTGGAGTCCTCCTTCGCGCAGTTCCAGGCCGACCGCGCCGTCGTCGGGCTGGCTGCAGAACTACGGCGTTCGGGGGAGGCACTGGCGGGGTACGCGCAGGCGGCGACGTGCGACCTCGGCGACTTCATGCAGTACGCCCGCCTGCGCCGACGGTTGGCCGACGTCGAGGCCGGACGGGCCAAGCGGCTGAAGTCCGACAGTCGCGACGCCGTGACGAACTCGTTGCACGCACTGCGGCCAGGTGACGTCATCGACGTGCCCGCCGGCCGCTGGGCCGGCACGGCCGTCGTCATCGACCCGGGCGCCTATGGGGAGCGCGAGGGGCCACGTCCGCTGGTGCTGACCATGGACCGACACGCGCGTCGGCTGTCGCTGGTGGACTTCCCCGAGCCGGTGGCCGCCCGGGGGCGCCTGCGGGTGCCCAAGACGTTCAGCGCCCGCAGTCCACAGGCACGCCGGGATCTCGCGTCGGCCCTGCGTACCAAGGAGCAGCAGCTCCCACCCTCGAGCTCGCGCTCGGCGCAGCGCTCACGACGCGGCGCGATCGACCAGAATGGAGTGGACCAGACAGGGGTCGACCCACAGGCACACGCCTTGCGCGAGCAGCTGCGTGAGCACCCGTGCCACGGCTGCCCGGAGCGGGAGGACCACGCCCGCTGGGCGGAGCGCCACGACAGGCTCGACCGTGACGCCCAGGGGCTGCGCCGCCGGATCGAGTCCCGGACCCACTCCATCGCGCGGCAGTTCGACCGGGTCTGCGACGTACTCGACACCCTGGGCTACCTCGACGGCGACGAGGTCACCACCGACGGCCGCCGCCTGAGCCGCCTCTACAGCGAGCTGGACCTGGTCGCCGCCGAGTGTCTGCGCCTCGGCGTGTGGGACGAGCTGGCTGCCGACGAGCTGGCGGCGTGCTTGTCGGCGCTGGTGCACGAGTCCCGCAGCTCAGACCAGGCGCCGGAGCCGCGACTGCCACGCGGCCGGGTCCCGGATGTCGTCGCGGCGATGCAGTCCACCTGGGCCGAGCTGGACCGCATGGAGCGTGAGCACCGGGTGACGTACCTGCGCCGTCCCGACTTCGGCTTCGCCTGGGCAGCCTTCCGCTGGGCGCACGGGGCGTCGCTGGACGAGGTGCTGGGCGACGCGCAGGTGACCGCGGGTGACTTCGTGCGCACCATGCGACAGCTGCTCGACGTGATCGACCAGGTGGCAGACGCCGCCGGGGCCTCACCCGTACGGGTGACCGCGCGGGCTGCCTCGAAGCTGCTACGCCACGGCGTCATCGACTACTCCTCGCTCGCCCAGTAGCGCCCGCCGCCTTGCACTGGGGGTAGTCGTACGCGATCCCCGGCTTGTCGAGTGGCGCGCTTGCGGGCTGGCGAATGCCGTTCGAGGCCGCGACCGCGCCACTGGGCGGTGGATCTGCGCCACTGGGTGCCGATGGCGACACGACGCCGCCGATCGTGCGGGCCCAGCTGGCGGATCCTAGCCGCGCAGTGCCGTGAGGACTCGCTCCGCGCTGCCACCCAGGCCCCACCGCTCGGCCAGGGCGTCGAACGCGTCGGGGTCGGCGGGGACCGGGTCCGGCAGCCGCAGGTCCGGCGTCAAGAGGTCGATGTCACGGGCCACGGCGACCACCATCGGCGCCACCGCGAGGTAGGCGGCACTGTCGAGGATCCGGCGGCGCTGCACCGGGCTCAGGTCGCCGGTGCCGTCCGCTGCGGCCGCGATGAGGCTGTCGAGGTCACCGAAGCGGCCGAGCAGCGTCGCAGCCGTCTTGTCCCCGATGCCGGCCACCCCCGGCAGCCCGTCGGACGCGTCCCCCCGCAGGGTGGCGAAATCCGCGTACTGCGACGGGGCAACGGCGTACCGCTCCTGGACCCAGGCGGCGTCGACCCGCTCGTGCCGACCGACGCCCCGTGCGGTGTAGAGCACCCGGACCTGGGTCGCATCGTCGACGAGCTGGAACAGGTCACGGTCACCGGTGACGATCTCCACCGGCATACCGGCGTCGGTGGCCAGGGTGCCGATCACGTCGTCCGCCTCGTAGCCGTCGGCACCGACCACCGCGATGCCGAGAGCGTGCAGCACGTCGGCGATCACCGGCACCTGGACCGCGAGAGGGTCCGGTGTCTCCTCGACGTCCGAACCCGCCGGCACCTCGACCGCCACCCGGTGCGCCTTGTACGACGGCAGCAGGTCCACCCGCCACTGCGGGCGCCAGTCGTTGTCCCAGCAGCAGGCCAGGTGGGAGGGCCGGTAGTCGGCGACCAGGCGGGTGATGAAGTCCATCAGGCCACGCACGGCGTTGACCGGCGTGCCGTCGGGCGCCCGTACCGAGTCCGGCACGCCGAAGAAGGCACGGAAGTACAGCGAGGCGGTGTCCAGCAGGAGCAGCCTCTCGCGACGGTCGGCCATGAGCGCAGTCTGGCAGACAGCGTGCCCCGGCCAGCCGAACGAGCGCCCCAGGGTCCACGGTGAGTCCACCTCGACCGGCTGCTCGAGAGCCAGCGCACGGGCGCTGCATCGCGTTCGCCGCGACCCGCGGTCTCGGTATCGGGTTCCGCCAGGGTTCAGGCATGGGTCCGGCGTCGTTCTGGGTGGCACCACGACCAAACCTCTTTGTCGCTGTGCGTCCCTGCAACGAACCTATGGCTGCGGGGACGCACAGCAACAACCAAGTCAACGGGCGAGCAGCTCGTCCAGACGCTCGTAGCCCTCGCGGACGCCGCCCTCCATGCCGCTGGCGACGAAGGCGTCGCGGTCCTCGAAGGAGTCGACCAGCGACGTCGCGGACAGCCGGGTCCGGCCGCCGCCGAGGTCCTCGAAGGTCGCCTTCTCGAGCGCCACGCCGTCGGGCATGCCCTCGAAGGTGAAAGTCGAGACGATGAGCTGCGGGGGGCGCACCTCGTGGAAGCAGCCGTGGAAACCGAACTCGTTGCCGTCGCTGACGTGCAGGTAGCGGTACGACCCACCGGTGCGGCAGTCGTAGTGGTGGACCCGCATCTCATGGCTGCGGGGTCCGAGCCATTGGGCGACGAGCTCGGGGTCGGTGTGGGCCCGGAAGACCTTCTCGGGCGGAGCGTCGAACTCCCGGGTGATCCGGATGAGGGGGACGTCGGGATCGGCGGTGATCTCGGTCTCGTGGGTGCTGGTGCTGGTCACGTCGGTGCTCCTGTCTGGGACGGTGGGGTGGGTCCTAGGTCGTCCGGCATCGTCAGCAGGACGTCGTCGAGACGGCGGTAGCGCTCCTGTGCCTGGCAGCGGTAACGCTCCAGCCACGTGGTCATCAGGTCGAAGACCTCCGCCTCGAGGTGCACCGGGCGGCGCTGCGCCTCCCGGCTGCGGCTCACCAGACCGGCATCCTGGAGCACCTTGAGGTGCTTGGAGACGGCCTGGACGGTCACGTCATAAGGCTCAGCGAGCTCGTTGACGGTGGCGTCTGCGACCGCAAGCCTCGCCACCATGTCGCGCCGGGTGGGATCGGCAAGGGCCGAGAACACCCGGGAGAGTGGATCAGCCTCCACGGCCTTCCTCCATGTTCCCAACCATTCGGTTGAAACACATGCTGGCACCCGTGACGCGCTGTTGTCAACCAGTCGGTTGAAGAGAACCCGCAGGCGGCTCACGGCCGCAGCACGGCTGATGCCCACGGCTACCCTGGCCGATGTGACCCACGATCTGCGAGCACGCCTCGACCGCGCCCGCGCCGCCACCCGTGCGGCCGGCATCGACGCACTGCTGGTGTCACCCGGACCGGACCTGGCGTACCTGACCGGCTACGCGGCCAAGCCACTGGAACGTCTGACCTGCCTGGTGCTGCCCGCGGACGGTGACATCCGCCTCGTCGCACCCGGCCTGGAGAAGTCCGCAGCACTCGCCTCCCCGGTGGCTGAGCTCGGCATCGAGGTCGTCACCTGGCAGGAGCGTGACGACCCGTACGCCCTCACCGCCTCGCTGATCCCCGCCGCCACCCGGGTGGCGGTGGACAACCACATGTGGGCGGAGAAGGTGCTCGCGCTGCGCCTCGCGATGCCGGCCGTGGCGCAGACGCTGGCCAACCAGGTCCTCGCGCAGCTGCGGATGCGCAAGAGCGACGTCGAGGTCGGCCACCTGCGCGACGCCGGCGCCGCCATCGACCGGGTGCACGGCCGCATGGGGGAGTGGCTGCGCCCCGGGCGGACCGAGCGCGAGGTGGCCCGCGACATCGGCGAGGCGATCCTTGCCGAGGGGCACGAGCAGGTCGACTTCGTCATCGTGGGCTCCGGACCCAACGGCGCGTCGCCGCACCACGAGGTGTCCGACCGGATCATCGAGGTCGCAGACGCGGTGGTCGTCGACATCGGCGGAACGACCGCCGCAGGCTACTGCTCGGACTGCACCCGCAACTACGTCCTCGGGAGGGCACCGGATGCTGCATACAGGGAGTACTTCGAGGTGCTCGCACAGGCGCAGGCAGCGCAGCGGGCGCACGCCCGTCCCGGAGTGAGCGCGGAGTCGGTGGACGCGGTGGGCCGCGACATCATCGACGCCGCCGGCTTCGGCGCGGCCTTCACACACCGCACCGGTCACGGCATCGGCCTGGAGACCCACGAGGAGCCGTACATCATCGCGGGCAACGACCTCGAGCTCGAGGCAGGGATGGCCTTCTCGATCGAGCCCGGGATCTACCTCGAAGGTCGCCACGGAGCCCGCATCGAGGACATCGTGGTGACCACTCCGGACGGCGTCGAGGTCCTCAACACGACCACGCACGACTACGTGCTGTTGGACTGAGCAGCCAACGGCCATGACGTGAGCGGAGGCGTCCCACCACTAGGCTGACCAGCATGGAAGAGATCGACGCCACCATCGTGCGGTTGCTGAGCGCGGACGGACGGCTGTCGTTCACCGACCTGGGCAGGTCCACCGGACTGTCCACCTCGGCGGCCCACCAGCGCGTCAAGCGCCTTGAGCAGCGGGGTGTGATCACCGGGTACGGTGCCAGGGTCGACCACGAGTCGGTCGGCTTGCCGCTGTCGGCGTTCGTGTCCATCCGTCCGATCGACCCGAGTCAGCCTGACGACTCCCCTGATCGCCTGTCCGGCCTGCCGGAGATCGAGTCGTGCTACTCGGTGGCCGGCGACGAGAGCTACATCCTGCACGTCCGCGTGCCGAGCCCGTCGGAGCTGGAGAACCTGCTGGCCCGCATCCGGGCGGCGGCCAACGTGTCCACGCGGACCACCATCGTGCTGTCGACGCCCTACGAGCGGCGCGCCCCCCACGTCTGACCCCGGACCACCCACCCGACGAAGGAGCAGCGCCAGTGAGCCCGATCGTGCACCGCCGCCGGACCGCCACCGGGGAGGACGTCGACCGGCTGCACGCCCTGGTGGTCCAGATGGTGCAGGAGGGGGCGGCGCTCGGGTGGGTGGACATGCCCACCCGCGACGAGGTCGGGGAACTGGTCGCCGACCTGATCGCCGCAACCGATCACGACGACGCCTGCCTAGTGTTGGTCGAGGACGACGAGGAGGCGCTCGGCTTCGCGTACTGGACGCGGCGCGAGATGGAGACCGAGCGGCCGCACGCCGACATCGGCCGGGTCGGTGTCTCCTCGCGTGCACGCGGCGGCGGGATCGGGCGCACGGTGCTGCAGTGCCTGGTCGACGAGGCCCGGACGGCCGGCATCGAGGTGCTCACGCTGGACGTGCGCGGCAACAACCACGCCGCGATGGCGCTGTACGAGCGCTTCGGCTTTTGCGAGTACGGGCGCATCCCGGACTTCGTGGCGATCGGCGACGAGCGCTGGGACAACGTGTTCTACGCGCTCGACCTGCGCACCGCCGCCGACGACGACCTGGTCCGTCACGGCGACAACACGGTCGGGCCGGGCGCCTCCGAGCGCCGGTGACCTACAGCGCCTTCTGGGCCTCCGCCACCTCACGGCTGGCCTGCGCAGCGGCATGTGCCGCCGCACTCGGATCCACGCCGTGCTCGCGCCACCAGGCCTGACCGGACTCCGGCAGCGTGTGGATCGGGTCGTAGTACTCGTACCTGCGCTCCAACGCCTCGGGATCGGCCGCCTCGATGGAGGTGCGGTAGTTCTTCGTCCAGTACGACACCCCCCGTTCGCCGTCGTACTCGTGCAGCTGGTGCACCCAGCGCTTGCCGACGAACGGCACGTCGCACACGATCCGTGGGGTCGCGAATCCCGGCAGGTAGCCCATGATCGAGTGCTGCAGCTGCTGGGCGTGCGCCACCGACACCCGCCAGTGCTCGCTGAACGGGATCATGTCGCACATGTAGAAGTAGTAGGGCATGATTTGGGCGCCGTCGAGGAGCGCGAAGCACAGGTCGAGCAGGTCGCGGGCGTCGGCGTTGACGCCCGCGAGCAGCACCCCCTGGTTTCGCACGTCGCGCACGCCGGCGTCGAGCATCGCCCGGGTCGCCTGTGCCACCAGCGGCGTGACCGAGTTGGCGTGGTTCACGTGGGTGTGGATGGCCAGCGAGACACCGCGCTCGCGCGCCTTGGCCGCGACCCGCTCCATGCCCGCGCGCACCGGGTCCGAGAGCCAGTGCTGCGGCAGGCCGGCCAGCGCCTTGGTGGCCAACCGGATGTCGCGGACGTTGTCCACGTCGAGCACCCGGCTGACGAAGTCCTCCAGTCGCGGCCAGGGCATGTTGGCCACGTCACCGCCGGAGACGACCACGTCACGGACGCCGGGGGAGCGTCGGAGGTACGCGATCATCGCGTCGACGCGGTCCACCGGCTTGAGGTCGAACTTCAGCTTGTCGATCACCGGCGTCGAGTTGCCGACGAGGTCCATGCGCGTGCAGTGCCCGCAGTACTGGGGGCAGGTCGAAAGCAGCTCGGCGAGCACCTTGGTCGGGTAGCGGTGGGTCAGCCCCTCGGCCACCCACATGTCGTGCTCGTGCAGCGAGTCGCGCGCCGAGTGCGGGTGGCTCGGCCAGTCGGTCCTCCGGTCGGAGAACACCGGCAGCATGTAGCGGCGCACGGGATCGGCATAGAGGGCCTCGGTGAAGCCCCGCTGGCTGGGCGAGCCGTGCGGCACCATCGTGTTCATCATCTGCGGCGGGATCAGCATCGACATGGTGGCGCGCTCGGCCTGGTCGCGGGCCAGGTCGGCGTGGAACGCCTCGGCCACCCCCTCGCCGAGCAGGCTCTGCAGCTGCCGGATGTTCTTGATGCAGTGCGCGCGCTGCCACTGCGCCGACGCCCAGTCCTGCGCGGTGACGTCGGCCCAGCCGGGAAACCGGGTCCAGTCGGGCTCGACCAGCTCGATCCGGCGGTACGGGTAGGGCTGGCCCTGGCGCGCGGGCACCGTCAGGATCGCGTCCGCTGTCATGGTGTCCTCGCTGGTGGTCGGTCCCGGCATGATGGGCCGCGGCTCTAGGATCAGCGTACGAAAGGCTCTTCCGCTAGTTCAACTCGACACCGGAGGATCTCCTGTCATATTTTCTGTGCTCGAAAGGAATCGCCGTGGCTGATCGCGTTCTGCCGTCGTCACCGGTCGGACTGCACCGCGTGCTCGAGCCGTCTGGGGTGCTCCCGCAGGCGGCAGCCCGGCTGGACACCGACCCGGCGTTGCGTACCGACGAGGTACGCGTGCGGGTGCAGCGCCTCAACCTCGACGCCGCAAGCTTCCGGCAGCTGTCCATCGCGCGCGGCGGCGACGGTGATGCGGTGCGCGCCGAGGTGCTCGCGATCGTCCGCGAGCGCGGCAAGATGCACAATCCGGTCACCGGGTCCGGCGGCATGCTCGTGGGCACCGTCGAGGAAGTCGGTCCGGAGTCGATGCTCGGGCTGTCGGTGGGCGATCCGGTGGCCACCCTGGTGTCGCTCACCCTGACGCCCCTGGTGCTCGAGGACGCCCTGGTGCGCTGGAACGGCCGCAGCGAGCAGGTGCCCTGCGACGGCTACGCCATCTTGTTCGGTAGGTCGATCGCCGCCCGGCTGCCGGCGGACCTCAGCCCGGAGCTCGCGCTGGCCGTCCTGGACGTCTGCGGCGCCCCTGCCCTCACCGCCCGGGTGGTGGAGTCCTATCTGCGCGCGGGACGCCCTCCGGTTGTCGCGGTCATCGGTGCCGCCGGCAAGAGCGGGTCGCTGTCGGCCGCCGCCGCACGGGAGGCCGGCGCAGCCCACGTGATCGGCGTGGTGCCGGTGCAGCGCGAGGTCGAGGTCCTGCAGGGCGTGTCCGGGCTGGTCGACGCCATCGTGCTGGCAGACGCCCGTGACCCGGTCGCCCTGTCCGAAGCCGTCCTGAGCGCCGGCGGACCCGCCGACGTCACCGTGGTATGCGTCGACGTCCCCGGCTGTGAGGGGGGCGCGATCCTGTCCACGGCGCAGCGCGGGACCGTCGTGTTCTTCTCCATGGCCACCTCGTTCAGCGCTGCCGCCCTGGGAGCCGAGGGGCTGGCCGCCGACGTGACGATGCTGGTGGGCAACGGCTACGTCCCCGGTCACGCCGAGCACGCGTTGTCGCTGATCCGGAGGAATCCGGCCGTGCGCGCCCTGTTCGAGGAGCGCATCAGCCAGGGGTGATCATGGTCCGGTGACCCCCAGGACCCTTCTGCGCCGTGGCGTCGTCCACACCCCCACGCACCCGTACGCCAGCGCCATCGCCACCGCCGACGGCGTGGTCACCTGGATCGGTGACGAGTCCGGTGCCGACTCGATGGCAGCCGCCGCCGACGAGGTGGTCGACCTGCGCGGGGCGCTGGTCACCCCGGCGTTCGTCGACTCCCACGTGCACCTCGCGCAGACCGGCCTGGCCGCCGGCGCCTTGAGCCTGCACGACGTGCGTGACCGGGACGAGGCGCTGCAGGCACTGACCGAGCATGCCGCCCGCCGCCGTGACGCCGTGCTGCTCGGCTTCGGCTGGGACGAGGCAGGCTGGCCCGACCCGGTACCGCCGACCCGGCTCGAGCTGGACCGGTCCAGTGGCGGGCGACCGGTCTACCTCGCCCGCACCGACATGCACTCCGCGATCGTGTCCTCCGCGCTGGTCGAGCGCTTCCCTGCGATCGCCGCCGCCCCGGGCTGGTACCCGAGCGGGCGGGTGGAGCGACACGCGCACCACGAGGCCCGGGGCGCCGCCGACGCCCTGGTGTCCGCCGGCATGCGCGAGGACGCGATCCGCCACGCCCTGCACGCCGCAGCCAGGCACGGCGTCGGGCTGGTGCACGAGATGGGGGCACCACACCTGTCCCAGGTCGAGGACTTCGCCAGCCTGGACCGCATCGCCTCGAGCCAGGCGTTGCCCGACGTGGCCCGCTACTGGGGCGAGCTCGGCGGTCACGACGTCGCCCGCCAGGTCGGTGCGCTCGGGCTCGCGGGTGACCTGTGCGTCGACGGTGCGATCGGTTCGCGAACCTGCGCCCTGGAGCATCCGTACGCCGACGCGCCCGCCGCCCGGGGCCACGTCTACCTGGAGGCAGCACAGCTGCGCGACCACCTGGTGGGCTGCACGCGGGCCGGTCTGCAGGGAGGCTTCCACGTGATCGGTGACCGGGCTCTGCGCCTGGTGGTCGAGGCGTTGCGCGCGGCAGCCGCCGAGGTGGGGACGCCGGCGCTGCGCGCGGCGCGTCACCGGCTGGAACACGTCGAGATGCCCGACGCCGCCGCGCTGTCCGTGCTCGGCGACCTGGGTGTCGTGGCCAGCGTCCAACCTGCCTTCGACGCCGCCTGGGGCGGCACCGGGGGCGTGTACGCACTCCGGCTCGGTGTCGAGCGGGCCCTCGCCATGAACCCGTTCGCCTCGATGCGCGCCGCCGGGGTGGTCCTCGCCCTCGGCTCGGACAGCCCGGTGACGCCGGTGGACGGGTGGGGCGGCGTCCGCGCGGCCAGCACGCACCGGACCGCCGGCCAGAGCCTGTCCGCACAGCAGGCCTTCGACGCCCACACCCGCGGCGGATGGTGGGCGATCGGCCGTGACGACGGCGGCGTCCTGCGCCCAGGCTCCGCCGCGACGTACGCGGTCTGGGACGTCCACGGCGACCTCGTGGGCCGGTTGCCCGACCTCAGCGCCGGCCGGCCGCTGCCTACCTGCCGGACGACCGTCGTACGCGGTCGGGTCATCCACGACGAGCGGTGGGACACAGCCGCTCGGCAGGACGATTCACAGCCGACGGGCCTGGCGGCCGGACGATTGGCGCCTGACTGTTAGCCTGACGGCATGTCCTCCCGTGCGCCTCACCTGGCGCTCGACGACCGCGTGGTCGAGCACGCCCGTACCCTCGCCAGGCGAGCCGGAGCACCCATCGTCGACCTGGCGACCGCCCACACCACCGTGTCCGTGGAACGGGCCACGCTGCGCCTGGCCGGGCTCAGCGGGGCAGATTCCGACGGCACCCCGTGGGTCAATGCCCTGGTGGATGCCGTGCGCGCCGACGTCGGCCTCGAGCACGGCGTCTGCCTGCCCGTGTGGGACGCATTGGTGCGCGGTGCTGCTGCCGACCTCGAGGAGCTCGCCACGAAGGCAGCGGTGGGGTCGGTGCGCTTCGGCATGCCGACCGGACGTGCCGCGCTGAGCGCCCGGTCGGCCGCGCGCCGCCAGGTCGGGACCGGGATCAAGAAGCTCGACGTCCGTCGCCGCGAGCGGGAACGGATGATCGCCAAGGTGGGGGACGCCCCCTCGACGCCGTGGATCTACCTGATCGTGGCCACCGGGGACATCTACGAGGACATCCCGCAGGCGCAGGCGGCCGCCAGGGCGGGCGCCGACGTCATCGCGGTGATCCGGTCCACCGGCCAGTCGCTGCTCGACTTCGTACCCGAGGGCGCCACCCGGGAGGGCTTCGCCGGCACGTACGCCACGCAGGAGAACTTCCGGCTGATGCGGGCAGCACTCGACGACATGAGTCGCGAGCTCGGCAGGTACGTGCGCCTCACCAACTACGCCTCCGGACTGTGCATGCCCGAGATCGCGGCGATGGCCGGCATGGAACGTCTGGACATGATGCTCAACGACTCGATGTACGGGATCCTGTTCCGCGACATCAATCCGGTCCGGACCTTCGTCGACCAGCGCTTCAGCCGCCAGATCCATGCCCGCGCGGGCATCATCATCAACACCGGCGAGGACAACTACCTCACGACGGCCGACGCGGTGGAGGCGGCGCACACCGTGACCGTGAGCCAGTTGCTCAACGAGTTCTTCGCGCGCGAGGCCGGCCTCGCGGACTGGCAGCTCGGCCTCGGGCATGCCTTCGAGATCGACCCCGACCTCCCCGACAGCTTCCGCATGGAGCTCGCCCACGCCCTGCTCGCCCGCCAGCTGTTCCCGGACGCACCGCTGAAGTGGATGCCCCCCACCCGTCACATGACCGGCGACGTCTTCCGCGGCTACCTGCTCGACGGGTTCTTCAACCTCGTCGGCGCGCTCACCGGGCAGGGGATCCTGCTGGTCGGGATGATGACCGAGGCCGTGGTCACGCCGTGGATCTCCGACCGCGACCTCGCCCTGCAGAACGTCCGGTACGTGCTGAACGCCTGCGGCAACCTGCACGAGGACTTCGCACCGCGACCGGACGGCTTCATCAATCAGCGGGCACGTCACGTGCTCGGGGAGAGCGTCGAGCTGCTCGAGCGCATCCTGGGCCACCCCGGCGGCCTGCTCGACGCGATCGCCGACGGCACGTTCGGTCTGATGAAGCGTCCCGCCGACGCGGGGCGTGGCCTCGAGGGAGTGCAGCGGCGTTCCGAGACGTACCTGAACCCCGCGATCGACCTGCTGGAGACCGGCCGATGACCGACACCGAGCAGGTCGCCGAGCAGGGGCCGATCCTGCGGCCGTACGGGGACACCACCGGCGACGGCATGGTGCAGCTGTCGTTCACGCTGCCGATGCAGCACAGCAAGGTCGCCGAGGGGGCAGCGGCGCAGCTGGCGAACAAGATGGGCATGGACCCGGCCCTGGTCGTGCACGCCAGGCCGATGGGCAGCGGCTTCACGTTCTTCGTCGTGTACGGACGGGTCCAGCACCTCGTGGACGTCTCGGCGGTGCGTGTGGTCGAGCGTGACTACCCCCTGCTGGCACCGAAGGAGGCCAACCTCGCCATCCGCAAGGGCCTGCGCCGTCGCCTGACGGTGGTCGGCGGCTGCATCGGCACCGATGCGCACACGGTGGGCATCGACGCGATCCTCAACATCAAGGGGTTCGCGGGGGACAAGGGCCTGGAGTACTACCGCGAGCTGCGGGTGATCAACCTCGGCGCGCAGCTCTCGGTCCCGCAGCTGGTTCTGCGTGCGCGCCAGGACAAGGCGGACGCGGTCCTGGTGTCCCAGGTGGTCACCCAGCGCGACGCACACATCCGCAACACCCTGGAGATGTCCGCGGCGTTCCGCGAGTCGTATCCGAACGGGCAGCGGCCGCTGCTCATCGTCGGTGGACCCCGCTTCGACGAGTCGATGGCCGATGAGCTCGGCGTCGACCGCGTCTTCTCCCGCGGCACCACCCCGGGGGAGGTCGCCAGCTACCTCGTCGACCAGCTCGTCACCCGTCGATCCAGCAGAGCGCAGGCATGACGTGAGCGGGCCTGCTCCCAGGGAGGGGCTCGTGGTGATCCACCGGCGCTACGTGCCGTACTCGCACGCGCACTATGCGGGCGGACTCGTCGACGGCGCGTACGTCCTGGCACTGTTCGGCGACGTGGCGACCGAGGTCTGCATCCGGGCCGACGGCGACGAGGGCTTGTTCGCGTCGTACGCCGACGTGCAGTTCGTCGAGGCGGTGCGTGCCGGTGACGTCCTGGAGATCCGCGCCGAGGTGATCCGGGTGGGCAGCCGTAGCCGCGAGCTGGCGCTGACTGCCCACGTCGTCTGCCGAGGCCGGGCCGACCGGTCTGTCTCCGCCGCAGAGGCACTCGCCGAGCCGCTGCTGGTGACCTCGGCTCGCGGGACCGTCGTGGTACCTGCCCGCTAGCACTGCGACGCGGCGTGGCGCCGGACGACACGCCGTCGACGCGAGGAAACCTGGCCCGGTTTTCTCCTGCACGCTCGCGCCGCTGACCTGCGCATATGGCATGTGTTCGCAGGTCAGGACGATGTTGACACGTCCCGCGCTGCTCCGCGATGGTCGTCCTCACCACCGTCTGAACCGACGGCTCGGGTCGGCGTCAAGGCAGGCGTGCGAAGCAGGTCAGATACCAGATCGTGCTGCGCGCGTCCTGCTGGGTCGTGTCCCGAACCGGCGGGGTGGCCGCGTGCAGGGCCCACCACCTGCTAGACAACAGCCGGTGCCTGGCAACCAGCCAGGTATGGGATGGTACGAAGGGTCGCGGGTCCTGCACGGCTTCAGAAGCGCGTCCATCCGTACGGGGGATCGCGGACAGCGGGTAGCGTTTCCTCATGGGTCTCGTCTTTCGCCTGCTGCTCGCCGGCACGTCCGGCGTCGGCGTCTGGGCCGGGTTCCCACCGCACGACCTGACGTTGCTGCTGCTGATCGGGCTCGCCGGCTTCGTTGCCTCCCTGCACGCAGCGGCCCCCCGCACCGGCGTGATGCTCGGCCTCGCGTTCGGCCTGGGGTTCATGGTCCCGCTGCTGCGCTGGCTCACCGTGCTGGGCAGCGACGCCTGGCTCGCCCTGTCCCTGCTGTGCGCGCTGTTCTACGCGTTCGGGGGATGGGCGCTGGTGCTGGTCAGCCGGTTCCGCTTCCCCCTGCTGTGGATGACGGCCCTCTGGGTGGGGGTCGAGTACCTGCGTAGCGAGATCCCGTTCGGTGGGTTCCCGTGGGGACGCCTGGCCTTCGCGACGGCTGACACACCGCTGGTCTCCTTCGCCCGCTGGGTCGGCGTGCCGCTGACCAGCGGTCTGGTGTTCCTCGCCTGCGCTGCCGTCGGATCCGCGGTCGCGGCCGTGGTCCTGGCGCCCGGAACCGATCGGGCACCAGCAGCGACCGGCCGTCGGCTCGCCGTCGGAGTCGCGGTACCCGCCGCCGTGCTGACTGCGTCGACGCTGCTGCCGGTCGGCCTGGCCGACCCCGGGCGCACGCTCACGGTGGCGGCCGTACAGGGGGACGTGCCGGGGACCGGGGCCGACAGCCTCGGCGAGCGCAACGTCGTGACCGCCAACCACGCCGACGCCACCATCGAGCATGCGGCTCGGGTCGAGGCCGGCGACGAGCCGGCGCCCGACGTCATGCTCTGGCCGGAGAACTCCACCGACATCGACCCGTACTCCGATGCCCGCATCTACGACCAGATCGACGATGCGGTGGCGACCATCGGGGTACCCACCCTGGTCGGTGTCATCCTCGACGGCCCCGCACCGGGCGAGGCCCGCAACGTCGCTCTGGTGTGGGAGCCGGGAGCCGGACCCACCGCGGACCGCTACGTCAAGCGCCACCTGGTGCCGTTCGGGGAGTACGTCCCGCTGCGTGACCAGATCGCCCCGTTCGTCTCCCGCCTCGACCAGATCCCGCGGGACATGGTGCCTGGTGACGAACCCGGGGCGCTCGATCTCGGGCCGGTGCGGGTCGGCACCATGCTGTGCTTCGACGTCGCGTACGACGACACTGTCGCGGACAACGTACGCAGCGGGGCCGAGCTGATGGTCGTGCAGACCAACAACGCGACGTACTACGGCAGCGACCAGCCCGAGCAGCAGTGGGGCATCGAGCAGGTCCGTGCGGTGGAGACCGGACGGGATCTCGCGGTCGCATCGGTGAACGGCATCAGCGGCTTCGTCAACGCCGACGGCAGCGTCGCGCAGCGCACCACGAGCCGCGACCGCCAGGTCCTCAGCCAGGAGATGACCACCGCCACCGGCGTGACGCTCGGCGTGCGCCTGGGTGCGTGGATCGAACGCGGACTGGCACTCCTGGCGCTGGGTGCGCTCGTCCTCGCGCTGATCCGAAGACGACGCGGGCGGCGACCGGCGCCGGGCGACCACGAGGCCACCCGGCGCGTGATCCTCGGGCAGCCCGCCGGGGCGGCCCGGTGACCCACCGCACCCTGGTGGTGATACCGACCTACGACGAGCGCGACAACCTGGAGCCACTGCTTGGCCGGATCCACGCCAGCGTCGGCGAGGCCGACGTACTGGTCGTCGACGACAACTCCCCGGACGACACCGGAGCGCTGGCGCAACGGCTGGCCGCTGACCGGGCGTGGCTGCACGTGCTGCACCGACCGGGCAAGCAAGGGTTGGGGGTCGCCTATCTCGCCGGGTACGGGTGGGGCCTGGCCCATGGCTACGACGTCTTCGTGCAGCTCGATGCCGACCTGTCCCACCTGCCGGAACAGATCCCCGACCTGCTCGCGGCGCTGCACTCCGGCGGGGGAGCCGACCTGGTCATCGGCACCCGGTGGATGCCCGGTGGACGGGTCGAGAACTGGCCGCGATACCGGGAGTTGCTCTCCCGCGGCGGCAACCGCTACACGCGCATCGTGCTGGGCCTTCCGTTGCGCGACGCCACCGGCGGATTCCGCGCGCTGCGGCGGCAGGTCCTGGAGAGGCTCGACCTGCACGAGATCGCCTCGGCGGGGTACTGCTTCCAGGTCGACCTGGCTCGCCGAGCGGTGGCGGCCGGCTGCTGTGTCCGGGAGGTGCCGATCAGGTTCGTCGAACGGACCCGGGGCGAATCCAAGATGAGCGGCGCCGTCGTGCGCGAGTCGCTGTGGCGGATCAGCGCCTGGGGTGCGAGGTACCGGATGACGCGGTTACGCGACGTACTGTGGAGGCACCCCGACAGACGGAGCCGTTGATGCGACGAGCATGGATCCTCATCATCATGCTGCTGGTGCCGGTCATCGAGATCGCGGTCGTCGTGAGGGTCGGGCAGGAGTTCGGCGCACCGCTGACGATCGGCCTGCTGCTCGCGGTCACCCTGTTCGGGGCCTGGCTGGTCAAGCGGGAGGGTGCGCGGGCCTGGCGGGCCCTGCGCGAGGCGACGACCACCGGCGTGCTGCCGGCCACCGAGCTGACCGACGCGGCGCTCATCCTGATCGGGGGCACGCTGCTGGTCACCCCGGGCTTCGTCACCGACATCATCGGGCTCTTCTTCGTGCTGCCCTTCACCCGCCCGATGGCCCGCGGCATGGTGCAGACACTGATCGGACGGCAGGTCATGCATCTCGAGGACACGGTTCGTCGCCAGCACCGCGGCACGGGTGGCCACCCTGGTGCGGGGGGACCGCCCGGTTCGACTGGTCCCGGCTCACCTGATCGGGCGCCGCACGTCGTTCGCGGCGAGGTCATCGAGGACTGAGCCGGCGAGGATGCTGCGGCTGCGCTCAGGCGGTCTTCTTGCGCGATCTCGTCGGCTTGTGCAGGTGCGCCGGACCGATCTCGCCGCCACGCAGCAGTTGCAGCCGTTCGGAGAGGATCTCCTCGAGCTCGTCGACCGAACGACGCTCGAGCAGCATGTCCCAGTGGGTGCGAGCCGGCTTTCCCTTCTTCACCTCGGGAGCGAAGCCGCCCACACGACGCCCGATCTCGGCGGTGCTGGGGCTCTCCCACTCGGTCGGGATGTCGGCCTCGATGGACATGGTCACCTGGAACTCGTGACCTGAGTCGGTGACGTAGGTCACCTGCTGACGCGGCGCCATCTCCACACCGCGCTCGTCCTCGAAGCTCTGCGTGCCCAGGCGGGCACCTCGCAGTACTCGTTCAGCCATGGCCCCTCCCGAGGTTCGGGTCGTGTTCCGGCGAGGTGCAGACTCCACCCTCTGACTCGACCCAACGTAGACCGTCGGCCTGACATTCCCCTGAGAACCGACCCCGAGGACCTCACCGTGACGATCGGACCTCACGTGACCTGTCTCGAGTCAGGTGGCCCGGCCGCGTCGCGCACACCTCGCACCGTGTCCACGCGGGCGAGCAGGACAATGCCGAGGACGAAGAACACGATCAGCGCGAAGATGGCGGGTCGGTAGGAGCCGGTCCACTGCTGCACCAGTCCGAACAGCAGGGTCCCCAGCCAGCTCGTCCCCCGCTCGCAGGCCTGGTACAGGCTGAAGTACGCGGCCTCCCGCCCGGCCGGGATCAGTCGGCTGAAAAGCGACCGGCTGAGCGCCTGCGTGCCCCCCAGCACGATCCCGATGGCGACGGCGAGCAGCAGGAAGGGCAGCAGCTGACCGGAGGGCAGGAAGTAGCCGGTGGTCACCACTGCCATCCAGATCACGAGTCCGCCCATGATCGTGGACTTGCTGCCGAACCTCGCGGCCAGCCTGCCGAAGAGCAGTGCCCCGCCGAAGGCCACGAACTGCACCAGCAGGATGGTCGCGATCAGCACCGACGTCTCGAATCCCAGCTCGCGCTCCCCGTAGACCGAGGCCGCCGCGATGACGGTCTGGATCCCGTCGTTGTAGAACAGGTACGCCAACAGGAACGTCAGCGTCATCGGGTAGCGACGCATGTGCTGCAAGGTGGTCCACAACTGGCCGAAGCTCTGCCTGACCAGGCCGCCGCGCTCGTCGAGCACCCCGACCGGCTCCCGGTTGCGGATCCCCAGGAACGGGATGAGCGTGAACCCCGCCCACCACACCGCGGCGCTGAGCAGACAGATCCGCACCGCCATCGTCGTGGACAGACCCAGCGCGTCGTCGAAGGTCACGACGGCCAGGTTGACCGCGAGCAGCAGGCCGCCGCCGAGGTAGCCGAGTGCCCAGCCCCGCGAGGAGACGGCGTCGCGCTCCTCCGGCGTCGATATCTCGCACAGGATCGCGTCGTAGACCACCAGACTGGCACCGAGGCAGACGTTGGCCACCAGGATGAGCCCGGCGCCGAGCTGCCAGTTGGACCCGGTCACCAGGAACATCCCGGCCGTGGCGAGGCTACCGAGCCACCCGAAGCCGGCCATCAGGTTCTTCTTGGCCGCGGAACGGTCCGCGGCGGCACCGACCACCGGAAGCAGCAGTGCGGACATCACGGTGGCCAGCGTGGCGACGTAGAAGACCAGCGAGCCGGGAGAGACCGACAGACCCAGGACGCTCAGGTCGGCGTCGCAGGAGCGATCGGCGCTACCGGCGTACCCGCAGGCGGCGCGCTCCGCCACCGAGGTCAGGTAGGGCGCGAACAGCACGGTGGCGACGGTCGTGACGTACGCGGAGTTCGCCCAGTCGTAGAAGTACCAGGAGCGTTGCTCGCGCCGCCGTTGCTCCGGCGTCATGCCGAGCCGGCGTCGCTCCTGGATGCTCACGCAGCCGCCTCGGTCCAGGCGTCACGCTCGAGCAGCACGTCCTTGAGCAGGTCGACCCGGTCGGCGATGAGCCCGTCGACACCGCGGTCCAGGAGCAGGCGCATCTCATCCGGGTCGTCGACGGTCCACACGTGCACGGGCAGACCGATGTCGTGGCAGCGCTCGACGAAGGCATCCGAGGCCACGGTGATCGGCCCGGCCCGGTGCGGCACCTGGACGCAGGCGGCGCCGCACCGGGCCACCAGTCGGCGTGCCGCGCCCAGCGGTACCGTGCGCAGCAGGGCGATCTCCGCCGAGCCCATCGAGGTCGCCAGCCGGCGACCGAGCAGACGGCGCAGGCGCAGCACCCGTCGCGAGCTGAATGCCGCCAGGCACACGCGGTCCAACGTGCCGGTGGTCTGCACGAAGCGGCTGACGGGCTCCACCGCGGCATCCGTCTTCACATCGATGTTGATCCGTGCGGTCGGGAACTCCTCGAACAGCTGCGCCAACGTCGGGATCGGCTCCGTGCCGCCGATGCGGGCCCGGGCAACCTCGGCGGCGTCGAGCTGAGCGACGACGCCGCTGCGATCGGTCACCCGGTCCAGCCGGTTGTCGTGAAAGGCGAATGGGACACCGTCGCGAGAGACGTGCACGTCGGTCTCGAGATAGCGGTAGCCGATGCGCACAGCCTCCCGGAAGGCACGCAGCGAGTTCTCCAGCCCGATGTTCGCCGGCGTCGTGGCGCCTCCCCGGTGCGCCATCGCGATGGGCGTGGCATGGTCGAGGAAAGCATGCTGGTGAGGGTTCAACACGCGGTCAGTATGGAGTCTCGGCAGGGGCCTGTCTGTTGCGGGACCGGCGCGCCGTGACGCGCTCGGCAGATGCACGCTTACGAGAGGATACGGTGACAGGGTGACGGCCAAGGTGTGTCCCCAGTGCAACGCAACGATGAACGACGAGCGCCGCAGCGGCGTACCCGTGAGCCAGTGCCCGAGCTGCCACGGGATCTTCCTCGCCCGCGTCGACCTGGCGGACCTCGTCGAGGGCGAGACCGAATGGCATGCCCGCCGCAAGGGACAGCACACCCAGCCGCTGCCGCGGATCACACCGGGCATGGCCGCCCCGCCCGCACCGGCGCCCGGCAAGGTCGCCCGGTCCTACCTCGACACGCTGTTCGACTGATCGCGTCGGGGCTCGTTCCTCGCTCCTGCGATGTCGCGGTACCTGATCTGCGACACCCTGCGGGGCTCGTTCCTCGCTCCTGCGATGTCGCGGAACCTGATCTGCGACACCCTGCGGGGCTCGTTCCTCGCTCCTGCGATGTCGCGGTATCTGATCTGCGACACCCTGCGGGGCTCGTTCCTCGCTCCTCAGATGTCGCGGAACGTCTCGATCCGGGCGCCCAGGGTGTTCAGCCGCTCGGCGAGGTCCTCGTACCCCCGGTGGATGACGTAGACGCTGCGCAGCACCGAGGTGCCCTTGGCCGCGAGCATCGCCAGCAGGATGACCACGGCCGGTCGTAACGCCGGCGGGCAGATGAGCTCGGTGCCGCGCCAGCGGGTCGGACCCTCGATGAGCACACGGTGCGGGTCCAGCAGCTTGACCTGGGCACCGAGCTTGTTGAGCTCGGTCAGGTAGATCGCGCGGTTCTCGTACACCCAGTCGTGCAGCATCGTCTGCCCGTTGGCGGTGGCCGCGATGACCGCGAAGAACGGCAGGTTGTCGATGTTGAGCCCGGGGAACGGCATCGGGTGGATCTTGTCGATGGGGGAGTGCAGCGTCGACGGGTGCGTCGTGATGTCGACCAGCCGGGTGTGCTTGTTGGCTGCGAGATACTCCGGGGTCCGGTCGTACTGGAAGCCCATCTCCCCCAGCAGCGCCAGCTCGATCTCCATGAACTCGATCGGCACCCGGCGCACGGTGATCTCGGACCCGGTGACGATGGCGGCAGCCACCAGGCTCATCGCCTCGATCGGGTCCTCGCTCGGTGCGTACGTCACGTCGACGTCGATGTGCGCCTTGCCATGCACCGTCAGCGTCGTGGAGCCGACGCCGTCGATCCGGACTCCGAGCTCGTTGAGGTAGAAGCACAGGTCCTGCACCATGTAGTTGGGGCTCGCGTTGCGGATGACGGTCTGCCCGTCGTAGCGGGCCGCCGCCATCAGCGCGTTCTCGGTGACGGTGTCGCCGCGCTCGGTCAGCACGATGGCGCGCGTCAGGCGTGCCGACCGGTCGACCTCGACGTGATAGCTGCCCTCGGTGGCCTTGACCTCGAGACCGAAATGGCGCAGCGCGGTCATGTGCGGTTCGACCGTGCGGGTGCCGAGGTCGCAGCCGCCGGCGTACGGGAGGCGGAACGTGTCCTGCCGGTGCATCAGCGGCCCGAGGAACATGATCACGCTGCGCGTGCGGCGGGCCGCCTCTTCGTCCATCTCCTGCAGGTGCAGCTCGGCCGGCGGCACGATCTCGAGATCGCCGGCGGCGTTGAGCCAGCGGGTCTTGACCCCGATCGAGTTGAGCACCTCGAGCAGCCGGTTGACCTCCTCGATCCTGGCCACCTTGCGCAGCGTGGTCCTGCCGGAGTTGAGCAGCGACGCGCACAGCAGTGCGACCCCGGCGTTCTTGCTCGACTTCACGTCGATGGCACCGGACAGGCGGGTGCCGCCCAGCACCCGCAGGTGCATGGGCCCGGGAGCACCGAGCGAGACGATCTCGGAGTCGAGGGCCTCACCGATCCGGGCCAGCATCTCCAGGCTGAGGTTCTGGTGCCCGCGCTCGATCCGGTTGACGGCCGACTGGCTGGTGCCGAGCACCTCCGCGAGCTCGTGCTGCGTCCATCCGCGGTGCTTGCGAGCGTCCCTGATCAGGTTTCCGATGCGGCTCAAGTAGTCCTCACTCATGGGTCGAAATCCTATCTCGTATCTGAGATAAGACGACGCAGCGCATGCCGGCGGCCACCCGTTGGACGCACCATGGCGCATCGCGGTTGCGCAGTTTCGACCTGGTATCCGACCGCTGGACCCGGACCGCCGGCCTAGTCTGGACGCATGCCACAGATGAGTTACCGCCCGCTGGGCCACTCCGGCCTGGTCGTCAGCACCGTGGGACTGGGATGCAACGCCTTCGGTGTGCGCGCCGACCTCGAGGCGACGCGGGCCATCGTGCACGCCGCGATCGACGCCGGGATCACGTTGTTCGACACCGCGGACATCTACGGGCCGAGCCCGGGGGGCAGCGAGACCTTGATGGGCCAGGTGCTCGGCGGCAACCGGGAAGAGCTCGTGCTGGCCACCAAGTTCGGCATGGACATGCAGGGGGCCAACGGCGCGGATCACGGCGTCCGCGGCTCGCGTCGCTACATCCGGCGGGCCGTCGAGGCTTCGCTGCGCCGGCTCCAGACCGATCACATCGACCTCTACCAGCTGCACGAGCCCGATCCGGTGACCCCGATCGAGGAGACGCTGACCGCACTCCACGAGCTCGTGACCGAAGGCAAGGTCCGCTACATCGGGTCCTCGAACCTGGCCGGGTGGCAGGTGGTCGACGCCGAGTGGACCGCCCGCGCCAACGGCACCGAGGGGTTCATCAGTGCCCAGAACAAGTACTCCCTGTACGACCGCTCCGCCGAGGATGAGCTGGTGCCGGCCTGCCAGCACATCGGGATCGACATCCTGCCGTTCTTCCCCCTGGAGTACGGCCTGCTCACCGGCAAGTACAAGCGCGGTCAACCCGCCCCCGAGGGGAGCCGGCTCAGCGCTCAGAACAGCCGGCTCGAGGGGGCCGACTTCGACCGGATCGAGCGGTTCGAGGCGTACGCCGCGCAGCGCGACCTCACCCCGCTGCAGGTCGCGATCGGCGGGCTGGCCGCGCAGCCGGGAGTGGCCTCGGTGATCGCCGGTGCCAGCAAGGCTTACCAGGTGACGGCCAACGCGGCGGCTGGGGAGTGGGAGCCCACCCCGGATGACCTGGTCGCCCTCGACGAGGCGACGCGGCCCTGACCAGCGCCGTGGTCAGGGTCGTCGCAGCGCGTACCGGACCTGCGGCTCACCGAACTCGACGCAGCGATCGAGCTCGGTCCACCCGGTGCTCTCCAGCAACCGCCGGCTCGGCGCGTTCGCTGCCTGGGTGACGGCGACCAGCCGGTGGAGCGTCGGGCGGGTGGCGAACACCCAGTCGGTGACGCCGGGCAGCGCCGCACGTGCGTACCCGTACCCCTGGTGCTCGGGCAGCACGACGTACGACACCTCCTGGTCGGCGCCGCGCGGGGTCACGGTGATGAACCCGATGCACTGCCCGCCCACCTCGAGGGCGAAGCCACCCGGGCCGTACATCGCCCCACGCTGTGCCTCCGCCCGGGCCGAGTCGCCGGGTCCGCCGAGGTAGGTGCGCAGCGCCGGGTCGACGATCCAGCGGTGCAGCACCGGCCAGTCGGGATCGGCCGCCGGGCGAACGACGACCTGGCCCGCGTCCCGGATCGACGGGGTGAGCCACGGGTACGTCCAGCCATCCACACAGCGGGTCATCGCGGCTGTGTCGACCACGGCGTCGAGGTTCAGCGGCCCGTAGACGTGCGGGTACGGGCGCGCTGCTCCGGGCACCTCCGCGAGCTTCCAGGGGCTGCCCAGCCGGTCGGGGTCGATGGCCAGCAGCCGCAACGGATCGGTCACCTCCGCGTACACGACCGGCAGCATCTCGTCGACCTGGTCGTGCCCGGCGCTGCAGTGGACGAAGCCGATCTCGGCCAGCGAGCGCCCGTACGTCGAGCGGGTGTAGGCGCCCTCGTCCTGCGCCCGGGACCAATCGGACTCGGTGGCGACGTGAAAGAGGAACACGCACCGACCCTAGTCATCGACCGTGGTTGGATTGCACGCATGACCGGGTCGATCGCCGAGCTCGTCGACGGCCTGCCCAAGACGGAGCTGCACGTGCATCTGGTCGGAGCCGCGTCCGTCGACACGGTGCTCGACCTCGCACGTCGCCACCCCGATGCCGGGGTGCCGACCGATCGGAGCGCCCTGGAGGCGTACTACGCGTTCACCGACTTCGCCCACTTCATCGACGTCTACATCAGCGTCACCTCGCTGGTGCGCACGCCGCGGGACATCGAGTCGCTCGTGGTCGGCGCCGCCCGCGACATGGAAGGGCAGAACGTCCGGTACGCGGAACTGACGGTGACTCCGGACAGCCACCTGCTGATGGGCATCGCCCCGGAGGCGGTGGCGGAGGCGCTCGCCTCGGGGCGCGCGCGGGCCCGCGACGAGCACGGCGTCGAGCTGGCCTGGGTGTTCGACATTCCCGGCGAGCTCGGGCTGGTCTCGGGGGAGCGGACCATCGACTGGGTCGAGGCGCACGCCCCCGCAGGCAGCGTCGGATTCGGGTTGGGCGGGCCCGAGGTCGGCGTGCCGAGGCCGCAGTTCACCGACGTGTTCGCCCGGGCCCGGGCGATCGGGCTGCACAGCGTGCCGCACGCGGGTGAGACGACGGGTCCGGAGACGGTCTGGGACGCGGTCCGCCTGCTCGGTGCCGAGCGGATCGGGCACGGCGTCGCGTCGGTGCGGGATCCCGGTCTGCTCGCCCACCTGGCCGCGGAGCAGATCACGCTCGAGGTGTGCCCGGTGTCCAACGTATGCACCAAGGCGGTCGACTCGCTGGCGTCGCACCCGCTGTCGGCGCTCCTGGCTGCCGGCGTGCCGGTCACGTTGGGCAGTGACGATCCCGGCATGTTCGCGACCACCCTGAACGCGGAGTACATGGTCGCCCATGACGTGCTCGGCGTCGGTTGGGAGGGCCTGGTCGACATCGCCCGGACCGGAGTGCGCGCGTCGTACGCAACTGACGACCTGAAGGCGCGCCTGCTCGCCGAGATCGACGCGTACGTGGCTGCCTCGGTCTGACTGCGGTGACCGGCTCAGGGTGGTTGCGCAGTGGGGAGTCGGCTCAGCGCGTGTTCGAGGGCTGATGTGCGTGCGCGGTGGCTCTGTCGTACTAATCGCGACCGGCGCAGCGCGGGCGGGGCCGGGACTGGTAGCAGTGCCCGGTCGGCGTCGTGAAGAGGGTGCTGTGGTGTCGGGGCCGCCCGTCCGGACCGGGCACCAGGATCTCGCCGTGGGTCCAGCCGGGTGCCTCCTTGGTGTAGGAGCAGGCCTCGCACAGGCCCTGACTGTTGGTCGCCGTGGTGGGCCCGCCGCGGCGGTGCGGAACAGCGTGGTCGAGGTGCCGGATGGGCGCCTCACAGCCCGGGGTCCGACAGACCTGGTCGCGGGCTCGCACGTGGCGGGCCATCGGTCCGTCGAACAGCCGGCGCCGGGTGTCCACGCTCGTCACCGTGTCGTCGACCGGGTCGGTGAACAGGCGCCGCAGGAAGGTCCGCACCCGGCGGCCGTCGGCGCCGGTGCGGCGCCCGGCAGCCGCCGTGATCAGGTCGCGGGCCAAGGCCGACGGCACCGGTCCGTGCCCGGCCAGGTCGGCGGGTTCGTCGTCGGCGTCCAGCAGCGCACCGACACTCATGGTGACGCCCACCTCGAAGGAGATGGCATCGGCAGTGGCCAGACCGGTGAGACGCTCGACGAACAGGTCGGCGCGCAGCTGGTCGAGGGACCGCTGGTCGCCGCCGTTGCGCAACGCGCGCGCCGCCCGGTCCAGTGCGGCGTAGGCGGCGACTCCCTGCTCGACCGGGACGCAGCCGGACACCATCGCCATCGTGTCGGGCGCGGGCCGGGTCCAGACCCGGCGGGCGCGGCGCGCCAGCCCGGAACGTCGAAGGGCGGACTCGGGATCGAGTCGGATCGCGACCCTGCGGACGACCGCCTGCACCGCCTGGGCGCCGAGACCGGGCAGGTCCGGCTCCAGCTCCACGTCGAGTCGCGC